>NZ_JAUBSF010000023.1:0-77201 GCF_036704615.1 Microcoleus sp. K4-B3 | reverse complement strand
AGATGAATCCCATGTTAAAACTGAGTGCTTTATCCCCAATACATTGCAATGACCGAGCCATCAGCCACGTATTTTTTCAGTGTGCAAAGAATGGCAACACCCTGAGCTGAAGGCTCGCATGGTTGTCCCGAGTTGCGATCGCTCGTGCCGCGGCTCCAATATAGTTGAAGCAATTCCGTCATTTCTGAAAAAACTGTATTAACGCAGCCCCAGTCTTCCCAAAATTAAGACAGAGAAGCGTTTTCTCAAAGATCTCAAAGATTTTGATGCTGCCTACTTGTGGCCCGGTCTCTCCTTAGATACTGTAAAGAGCGTCAACAAGCAGAGCAAGCCGATTTTCTGGGAGCGAGTTAATACTTGTCAAAGGCAAGCTAAGAGTATCCTTGACGATGCTTACTCTCGCTTGGAATTGCAGCCTCAACACGCAATTACCCCAGAAACAATTAAGAACGAAGAGCAAAAACTCAAGCTAGTTGACTTTCTGTTTTGTCCCAGTCCGGCAGTAGTAAAATCGTTTCAAGAAGCCGGAGTTCCTGAAGAAAAACTGCTGTTAACCACTGAAGGTTGGTCGCCCGAAAATTTCCCCAATTATAACTCCCACAAACCGCCGTCAGAGGAAATTAACATCCTGTTTCTCGGTTTTGCCTGCGTCCGCAAAGGGACTCACCTGCTCTTGCAGGCTTGGGAGCGAGCAGGGATTAAGGGAAAACTGACAATTTTTGGCAGACTCGAACCGGCGATCGCTCAAACTTGCAGCCATTTGCTGGAACGTCCTGATGTAGTTCACTTTGATTATGCCTTGGACTACAGTTCTGCCTATCGCCAAGCTGACTTTTTTGCCTTTCCCAGTCTGGAGGAAGGTAGCGCACTCGTTATCTATGAAGCAATGGGTCATGGTTTGCCGATTCTCACTTCACCGATGGGAGGAGGCGGTGTTGTGCGTGATGGCATTGACGGCATAATTCTCGATCCCTACGATACAGACGCCTGGGTCGAGGGACTGCGAAAACTATCTAATTCTCCTGATTTGCGGGCTAAGATGGGAGCCGCCGCCCGCCAGCGAGCTTTGGAGTTGACTTGGCCACAAGTTGCTGCTAGGCGCGGAAAGCAGATTCGGGAAAAAATGCAGGCAAAATAAATACTAAAAAGGAGAGGACTGACGAAGAGTCTTTATTGCCTAAAATCTTTAAGAAACGACTCTTCGTCCTCACTACTTGCCTGATGGTGGTTATATGACAGGACTACATATAAGTCCTACTCAAGTGCAATTAGAGCGACCTAATTATTAACTTTGCCTTGAGTTGTAGCCTCCAGAAGCCAGCCGTTTGTCAAATAACCACTGTTTGCTTTCAGGGGAATCATCCAGCCAGCGATCGATCAATTCTGCCCATTTGACAGGTAGGCGCAACTCATACCAGGTTGAGTGAGAAGCGACAGAAAGATTGTGGTAAAGCGCTGAATCCGAAATTACTTTTTCGATAGATTCGGCTAAAGCCAGAGAGTTCCCCGCCTCAAAAATCATGGAATTAACGCCGTTCTTCAAATAGATTTTAAACATCGGGTGATCCGAAGCTACTATCGGTGTTTGAGTGCGTAAAGCGTGCTGGATTGTCAGTGGAAAACCTTCGGGATATTCGTGCCTGCTAGCAACCAAAACGAGATCGCATTCTCTCATTAAAGGTTCTATAGTCTGAGCTGGTATTACTCCCAGAAATTCTACAGAATCTTTAATTTGCAACTGTTCGACTCGCTTGATCAAAAACTCTTCTTCGCCTGTACCTGCCAATTTTAAGTTAACTGATATATTCCGCTCTTTTAGCTTGGCTACGGCTTCTAAAATATCACCAACTCCCTTGCTTTGTATTAACAAGCCCGCGTAAAAGAGTTTCAAAGTGTTCAGGGTCGGTGGGAGTTCTTTCGGCGACAAAGAGCCGGGATTGGTCTCTATCAGGAAGTCCCAAGGAATTATTTTCTCTGGTTTCACTCCAATTTGTTTGAACAATAAAGATGAAGTAAGGCAGTAAGTCCCTACCCATTCTATTTGCTTGTTATTCAACAACTTGGCTAGGAAATAGTTGCGGATTTTATTTCGCCAACTTCTGGTCGCAATAGATTCTGCAAATACAGCGATGGTTCTAATTTTGTTTTTAATTGCCCACTTGAAAACATCTGTAAGAGTCGTCCGCATCACTAAATGAGTCGGCTTTTGGTCGGCAATTAACTGGATCAATTTTGGGTAATTAATTTTGTGATTAAATCCGCAAGCGATCGCGCGCACGCCGTTTTCTAGACGCTGATCGTTAAATTCTGGTGCCATGCAGCAAATAACCGTTACTGACTCCGCTCGTTTTGCCATCTCGGTGACGGCATCAACAGAATATTTTTGAGCGTAGTATGTTTCGCTTCCACCTTTGGCTAAACGCTGAAAGGCTTCTGCGTAATCGCCGGCATACTGAACTATGACTAAGCGCATTTTCCTCAACTCTGGTTGTACAGTATTTAATAGGACTTACGGTGCAAAAGATGTGTAAAAAGGTTGATTGGGACGGTTTGATGTACCGCCACGACCGCACGATTAATTTTATTTTGCTTCAGCCTTATTATAAAGAGTTTCGGCAACTGTCACGTCAATACATAGCGGCTGCAGTCGCTTTGTATGGGGGGTTTTCGGCTAATTTTTTCTTGATTTTTCTGAGAGTGTATTGCAAGTAGGATGCGGGAATTAATCCCAACTAAGTAACCAGAAATACTGTCTCCTGCAATTTGATGTCCGAATTTGCGATGGACACTCACTGTCGGCACTCACTTAGCATATTCGAGGGGATGCCAGCAGAATTGGGCTGTAAAATTCACAAACCGTGACAATATTTGGTCTTAGGGCACTCAGTAAGCCAAAGTTTCTAAAGTTTCCCGCAGATAGGAGCGAACTTGCTGATCGATGGTGGCATTTTGCTGCTGACTCTCAAAATTGAGTTCTAGCTGCCAGCGTTGAAATCCCGAACTTGCGCCGATCGCTTCTTTGAGACTGCCCCAGATTTCAGAATCTTCGCACAGCTCGATCGGCTCTGCGGCTTGAGGTTCTTCTGCGAGCGGTAGATAATTCGCCATATTGTTATACCTCTGTTTTAATCCCTTGTAAGGATTGAAAGCTGACCTTGACACTCTCTATTATAGATTCTTCTCTCCAAAGAGCCAACATAAAATATCCACAACCTGCGATTAAAAATTAAATATTAAGACTATTAATAATCTCTATCAGAAGAGGAGCCTTACCTATTATTTTCACAGCATACATCTGTACAAATTAAAGTAGCTTAAACTACAATTGTCCCCCTCTTAATTTTTTATTTCACTTTTTTTCGCTCGACTGTTCCGGTAGAGATGTAACGCCGTTGATGTCACCAGGTTTTGGGTTGACAATACTGCCGGCTGACGAATTCCCTATGCCGGATGCTGGCCCCATTGGCTCTGCGGGTGCAGCCACAGCGGCAGTTGTCTCGGCTGCGAAAGCCGGCAAAAGTCGCTCGACTTGCCAACCCGCGATCGTAAAATCCTGCCGAATTTTTTCTAAAACATGAGGTTTTGTCGCTGCAAATTCTGATTCCGGCGTCAGCAAAACCGCCATGACACTAGCAGACACCTGCAAAAACAAATTGCTAGCTAAAAAAGCAGCAACTGCCAACAACAATCCAGCCCACCGCCAGGAAAGAAGAAACGGAGCCACCCCAGCAGCAAGGGGAGCCCATCGGTAGAGCTGCCACAAAATTACTGCCAGCAAAACAGCGACAAAAAGAGCGATTCCTTTATTTAACTTAGTTTTAAACCGAGTCAGAATCCGCTGTTGCAAAGAAGTTAAATTCTGCGGTTTCACCGCCACAACTAAAATACTAAAAATGTAAAAAGGGCGAAACCACTGCATCCACAGCACAGGAACAATACCTGCTACAGCCACTAAAAACATTTCTAACCACACAGGGAGCAGGGGAGAAGCCACTGCGAGTCCCAGCAAGCACAGTCCCAGGAAAATCGGCAGTGTAGCCGCCCCAGAAAGGTGAATCCACAAAAAAGGATCTGACCAAAAAGAACGCACTTTAAATAATTATGAGTTATGAGTTATGAGTTTTGAATTTTGAGAGTCTGGGACGCACTCTTGACCCAAAAACCCGGTGCGAAGAGTACATTTCTAGCGGTCAAACCGAGCATTTTGGGAGGAAACTCGGTTGCTTTGCATAAGTCTTATTTTACTTTTAAATTTTGAATTTTCAGCAACAGCCAAGACGATTAGGACGTTGTTAACTGCTAACATCTTTGATTTTATTGCTTCTTCATTCTTTCCTAGATAACTAAAACCTTCTTCATTCTTCCTTCTCTCCTAGATAACTAAAACCTTCTTCATTCTTTCCTAGATAACTAAAACCTTCTTCCTTCTTCCTTCTGCTATAAGTTAAAAACAAAAGTTGCTAGTGATGAGTTTGGGAGTATTGAGTGAAGAGAAGAGTGGCGAGCGATCGGCTATTTAGTTGCCTTCTCTCAAACCTTCTCTTCCAACTCAACACTCACAACTCAAAACTATTGAGATAGAGTCCGGCGCTTAGTAACCATCCGGTAGGCTTCAATAAGATCGCCATCCGCCCAGTCGCTAAACCCGCTCAAGGAAATGCCGCATTCAAAGCCCGCATTGACTTCCTTGGCATCTTCCTTCATCCGTTTGAGGGAGTCGAGGACACCTTCGTAAACGACATTGTTGCCCCGGCGCACCCGCACCTTGCAGTTACGGATGACTTTGCCAGAGAGTACCATACATCCAGCCACAGCCCCGCGACCGATCGCGAAGACAGCGCGTACTTCGACTTGACCCAAAGGTTCTTCCACCAATTCGGGTTCCAGCAGGCCTTCCATTGCCCCTTGAATGTCATCCAAGAGGTTGTAGATGATGCTGTATTCCCGCACGTCTACGCCCGCTTGGTCAGCCGCGAGGCGAGCGTCGGTGGCGAGAGTAGTATTGAACCCGATAATTACAGCATTACTGGCTGCAGCGAGGTCAATATCCGTTTCTGTAATTTCCCCAGGAGCAGATAGCAGCAGTCGGAGTTGAACTTCTTTTTGAGGAAGTTGAGTCAGAGCGCCGACAATTGCTTCGAGGGAGCCTTGGACATCTGCCTTCAAGATTAAGTTTAGTTCCTTGAGAACGCCTTCCTTAGCTTGTTGAGAGAAGCCGCTGAGGCTGATCCGGCCGCCTTGCAGTAGGCGGGAATCTCGTTGGGAGGTAGCTCTTCCAGAGGCGATCGCCGCAGCTTCTTTTTCGTTTGCGAAGACATCAAACTCGTCTCCGGCGCGAGGAACTTCCCGCAGCCCCAGCACTTCCACCGCGAAGGATGGAGTTGCTTGCTCTACGCGATCGCCCCGGTCATCGATCATTGCGCGCACCTTGCCCAGAGCCGAGCCTGCGACCACAATATCGCCCACTCGCAGAGTGCCGTTCTGCACTAGCAGAGTTGCCACAGGCCCCCTTGCCTTGTCGAGGTGAGCTTCAATCACAGTACCCTTAGCCGGTCGGTGCGGGTTGGCGTTGAGGTCTTCCATTTCCGCCACTGTCAGAATCATTTCCAACAGCGTATCCAGGTTTTCGCCTCGGATCGCGCTGACTGGAACCATCGTGATATCCCCGCCCCAGTCATCTGCGACCAAGCCGTACTCAGTAAGCTCTTGCTTCACCCGTTCCGGCTGAGCACCCTCCTTGTCAACTTTATTGATAGCCACGACAATTGGCACTTTCGCCGCTTTCGCGTGGCTGATCGCTTCAATTGTCTGGGGTCGCACGCCGTCGTCCGCCGCCACCACCAAGATGGCGATGTCCGTAACCCGTGTTCCCCGAGCCCGCATCGCTGTAAAGGCTTCGTGACCGGGCGTATCCAAAAAGACCACCTGCTGGCTCTTACCTTCGTGTACCACATCCACGTGGTAAGCACCGATGTGCTGGGTAATGCCCCCAGCTTCTCCCTGAGCCACCTTGGTTTTGCGGATCGAGTCGAGCAAGGTAGTTTTACCGTGATCCACGTGACCCATAATCGTTACTACTGGCGGACGGCGTTCGAGGTATTCCAAATCCGCTGCGTCCAGCATCTCGATCACTTTGATAGCTGGGGCTACTTTTTCTGGGGTTTCCACCTCTACGCCCATTTCTTCGGCTACCATCCTCACCGCTGGAATGTCCAGGGTTTCGGTAATATTTACCGCAATTCCTTTAGAGAACAGCCGCTTAATAATTTCGGTTTCGGGAACAGCCAGAGTAACTGCTAGTTCCTGAACCGTCATCGGCCTGCTTAGATAGAGCTTTTCTGGACGTTCTACCTTAGCTTCCGCTGTTTTGCCCCGGTTGCCGCGTCCCCCGCTCGAACCTGAAGAAGAACTTTTATCGTGAGAAGGGCCTGGCCTCTTATTTTTTCCGCTGCTTCCGGGTGCGCCCGGAGTTGGTGTTGACTTGGGTGCAGCTTGTCCCTTCGCTTTAGCTGGGCGGGCTAGGGACAGGCTGACCGTGACTGGTGCTGGCATATCCAAGCCGTTTTCTAAGTCATCGTCATCCTCGTCTATGGGTTTGAGGCGAGAACGTTTTGCCTTAACAGCCTTGGCAGCTTTGGCAGCATCTGAGTTTTCGTCATCATCTTCTTCCCAAATGACCGATGTCTTTTTGGCAGGACGAGGGAGAGTTGGCCTGCTGAGGAGAGGAATCTCCAGCAACGGCGTATTATCTTCTTCATTGTCATCAGTGTCATCCCCTGCCGCTCCGGTGTCACCGCCCCGGCTGCGCAGCCCGGTAGCTGACGTTGCGGGGGCGAGGCTCCGGCGCGGCCCCCCCTGTTGGGGTCGATCTGCCAGTTGAGTTTTTACTGGGCCACCAGCGCCTTCCCGGCGCGGTCTTTGCGCGTCGCGAGATTCGGTAGCAGTTCCGGGTGCAGGTCTGCTGGGACGGCTCGGTTTAGCCGGCGCTTCCAGAGTTTCTGAATGTTCTGATTGCTCTTGCTCGGTTTTTGCAAGTTTGAGTACCGGCTTGTTTCCCAGATTTTGTGGGGTACGGCTAGCCGACTCGGACGCTGCTCTGACTGGCGGCGACGTGAGTTTGGCCGACGGCCCGGGGGGGGCTATCGGCGGTTGCTTGGTGCGTTCGGGAGCCTTTTCCAATGAAGGTTGAGGTGTCAGAGGTGCCTGAGCCTGCGCGGTTGTTTCCGCGATCGCACCTACTGTTTCCGAGACTGTTTCCGAGACTGTTTCTGAAACTGTTTCTGACGGAGCCGCCGAGACAGCGACATTTGGCTTCGACAGTACAGGTCGATTGATATTTGGTTTAGCTGGAGGCTGGAGTTGTTGAGCTGCGGGCGACTTGGGAGGAGTTGCCACGGTGGCCCCAGGCTGGGTTTTTTGCTCCTCGTTGCCCCCAGGCTGGGAGTTTGCACCAGCCTGCCGTACTTTTGGACTGCGTATTTCTAAAATTTGCTGCTTTTTTTGTTGGTCGTTAGGGTGAGGGCCAGATTCTCTAGATGGCGCTGCTGCTCTTTCGGGGGGAGCTGGCTTGCCGGGGGAAGAGTGGCTACTGGCTACGTATTTTTCCGCCGTTTTGCGAATGCGCTCTGCTTCGGATTCTGTAATTGTGCTGCTGTGGCTCTTGACTGAAATATTGAGCCGCTCGCAAACTGCCAAGATGTCTTTATTATCCAAATTTAGTTCCCGTGATAATTCGTAAATTCTTACTTTGCCGTTGTTCATCCACTCTGCCCTCTTTTGTGCCAACCAGTTTTTACATTGTGATTTTTTGTTCTAATGACGACATCATTCGCTGTGATTGATTCAGTGTCAGGAATCGGGGTTTTGGTACTCGCTCAGCAATTTTATCTAAAAGATGCAACTCGCTGAAGTCTGCGGTTGGAGAATTCTCAAGTCTGTTTTGGAGCTTGCAACTCTGAAGTCTGAGTTTTGGCAAAACCCACAAATCAAGCTTCAAAGTTTGCCTTTCCACCTTGAGGATACCTCTGCTAGTACCCTACCCTTATCTAATCTGACACAAATCTTTCCAGACTGGTGGGCAGATCGGATTGGGGTTTTAGAGCTGGCGCTACCGGTAATTACTGGTAGGGCTGCCAAGAGGGTTTATACAGTCGAGGCCGAACTATTGTCGGTTTTTCGCCCGGTTGATGCCGAGTCAGATGTACGGTCAGATTTACAGTCAGATGTGGCTAAACGCTGCCAAAGTGTTTGGTACAGTTCGTCAGACACAGGCGCTTTGAGCGATCGCCCAAGTCGATTTTTTTTCTGAGCTGCTTTGAGGCATTCGGCTTGCCGACAAAGGTAAGCGGAACGACCCATGCCACGATCTAATTGTACCTGATGAGAAGGATAGAGCCTGACTACTCGCCAAAAAGCTTCCTTAGGAGCTATTTTTCGACAACTTGCACAGCACCGGTAGTTCGGTTTCATTTCTTGTGAGAGGGGGAGTAGGGGGAGAGGGGGAGTAGGGGACAAGTCCTCCTTGTCTCCCGAAGAGAGAAAATAATAGTGAATGTCGCAGTTTTTAGACTGGGGCTTCGGTTTCCTCCGTGGCGGCTGCCTCCTCTTCCTCAAATTCTGCGGTTTCCTCGTCGCCGTCGTAGTCGCCTGCTTCGTCTGCGTCGTAGTCGCCTGCTAGTTCTTCTAGCCTGGTTGCTTCTGCTGCCAATTTGGTGTCTTCGGCGGCGCGATCGTACTTAGCAATATCTTTGATATCGATTTTCCAACCGGTTAGGCGGGCTGCGAGCCGGACATTCTGACCTTCTTTGCCAATGGCAAGACTCAGTTGGTCTTCAGCGACCAAAATGTGAGCTCTCCTGCCTTCTGGAGCAACTAAACGCACTTCATCTACTCTAGCGGGACTCAGAGCGTTGGCAATATAAGTTGCTGGGTCTGGAGACCAGCGGATCACGTCTATTTTTTCGCCGCGCAATTCGTTGACTACTACCTGAATCCGGGATCCCCGCGCTCCGATGCAGGCTCCTACGGGGTCTACGTCGCGATCGAGAGTATCAACTGCTATTTTAGTCCGGGGGCCGACGTGCCGGGAGGGCGGGTTTGCCTCCCTGGCTACGGCGACAATCCTCACCACCCCATCTTCTATTTCTGGTACTTCGTTAGCAAACAGGTAAACCACCAAACCTGCGTCGGCTCTAGAAACAAGTAACTGCGGCCCTCTAGTAGAGCCTTCGCCTACTTTTTTGAGATAAACCTTGAATGTAGCGTTGGCCCGGTAATTGTCGTTGGGCAACTGTTCGCGCTTAGGGAGTTCGGCATCTACTTCTGGCTGACCGAAGCTGCTGGTGACTGCTAAAATTACCGACTGCCTCTCAAACCTGAGCACTCTTGCTTGAAGAACGGTTTCTTCTAAATCTTTAAACTCTTCTTGAATCATTTTGCGCTGTTGGTCGCGCAGTTTTTGAGCGAGAACTTGTTTGGTCTGGATGGCGGCCATGCGACCAAATTCTTTTTGATTTGGTGTTACGTCTACGAGCACGATGCTGCCCGGTTGAGCTTCCGTGGCTACTTCTTGCACTTCGGAAAGTGATATTTCGTGATCGGGATTGATGACTTCTTCGACAATAGTTTTGTTCGCTAAAACGCGGAAACCTTCTTGTTCTGCGTCGAGTTCTACATCAAAGTTGTCGAAGTATTCTTCGCTGAAGTGATCTAGTTTTTGGGTGCGGCGGTAGCGTTCGTATCCTTTGAGCAGGGCTTCTCGCAAGGCTGCTTGGACGGCGTGTTTGGGTAAATTGCGTTCTTTGCTAATACCTTCTACCATTTCTTTTAGTCCGGGCAGGGGAACCATTGACATATAAAACACTCCTTTTTTGCTTTGGTAATAAGTAACTGGTAATCGGTAATTGGTACTTGGAAATTTTCGAGAAAAAGTGATAGCAAATGATTGATGAGTTACTGGAGAGGATTAGGGGAGCTGGGTGCTTTAACAATTTATCTGTTGTTCCTATTCAACCCGCTGCTACAGATGTGATTGTTAAAAATCAACTCGCAGCGAAGCGTTTTCAGCTTGCTGCGAGGCAATCTCAAAACTCAAAACTCAAAACTCAAAACTCAAAATTTCCCTTTACCTCTCCTTTCCTTCGTCTAGTTCAACTTTGACAATCTGAGGGCGGGGAATTTTAACCTGTCGCCCTTTTTGATTGAGATAAACCGCTGTTTCATCCCGGGACAGGAGTAGTCCTTTCCACTCTTTGATTCGCGAGTCCGGTTCGGTGGCTTTGACTGTCACGGGGAAACCTTTAAAGGTAATGAATTCTCGATCGCTGCTGAGCAATCGGGATATTCCGGGACTGGAAATCTCTAGCACGTAGGCATCGGGTATGATGTCGGCTGCCTCTAACTCGGCATCGAGGGCTGTGCTCATGCGCTCGCAGTCGCCTAAACCTGTGTCTTGTTGGAGGTTGCGGATGTCTACCCGCAAGACGGGAGGATTTTGGTTGGTGTGAAACACTGCTCCCACTACTTCCAATCCCAGTGTTTCCGCAACGGGGGTAGCTAAGTCAATGATTTGTGGGATTAGGGGATGAGTCATATCGAATACTTAAGTTAAAACTCCTGAACTCGGACACGGGCAAGGAAAAATTTGGTGTTGAGATTGCTTGGCTTTGAGGTGGTTTGATTAGGTGGCTGCGACTTTCGTCTTCAACTTTGGGACTTACCCAACATCCCTGCTGGGGATCTCAAGCGGGGGGATTAAGCCTACTGGATCGGTCCTCAGCTTGCAAGTCAGACGCCCTGAGCTCTTTTCCTGCGACTAATGCAACAAAAAAAGTGGGCTTGACCCACTCCTAGGTAAAACAATTTCTTCCAAGAAGTTTGAGGACTTCTTTCGATCGAAGGGAGGCCTCTGTTCTAAGTTTAGCTCGATCGCCCGCCCGGTGACAAACCGATCGCCCTCGGGGGAGTGTCCGAGGGGAGAGGGGGAGAGCTGACAGGGGGAATAAGGACGACTTCATCACCGTTTTGGAGTGGGGTGGGGCGAGGGCAAATTCCTGGTTGATACCGAAGCGGGTGCGATCGCCCATAAAACCGTTGGTGGCACTCAGGCGTTCTACGACTTGCGATACGGAGGTTTCTTTGGGAAATTCTAATTTTTGTTCGGACAAGCCGTATACTTCTTGATAGGCAGCGAATAGTTTGACCCCCCCAAAAACGGATACTTGTGAACGACAGGAGTGGCCAACCGCCGAAAATTTTCTACCCTAGTTCAAGCTGCCAGATTCATCTGTGGAGTAGATCTCAAATCGTTCGACTGAGCGCTCACGCCGAAGTCTCAAATCGTTCGACTGAGCCGAACGTCTGACGCCGAACTCTCAAATCTCAAATCGACTGACAGTGAGGGTAATTGGTAGGTTAGACATTGGCGAGCGTATTATTAACGGTATTTTGACAAAACAGCAAAACTCAAATTCACCATAAAAAATCCCCATTACTAATGCTTAATAGGAAGCTCAATTACAAACTCTACCCCCCATTCGGGCGAGGAAATGCAGGTCAGCTTACCACCATGTTTTCCTTCTACGATCTCACGGCTAATCGACAAACCTAAACCTGTCCCTTTACCCACTGATTTAGTAGTAAACATCGGCGTGAATAAATGCTGCATTACTTCCTGAGTTATGCCAACCCCATTATCAGCAATCCGAATCACCACTCTGTCATCCTGAAGCATTTCAGTGCAGATCCGAATCTGTGGACTGTCATTGCTCTGTTTCTTTTCCCCACACAGCGGACAACTGATCGTAGACTCTTCTAAAGCATCAATTCCATTCGCCAATATATTCATAAACACTTGATTAAGTTGCCCCGGATAACACTCGACTAGCGGCAATTCGCCATACTCTTTAATCACAGCAATTCCTGGGAAACTTCCTTTAGATTTCAGTCGATGCCCTAAAATTAATAAGGTACTATCTAGCCCATCGTGAATATTCACTGGCGTTAGTGTCGATGTATCCAACCGAGAGAAATTACGCAGTGACTTAGAAAGATTGTAAAGTCGCTCTGTTCCTACCGCCATTGAATCAATAATTTTGGGCAAATCTTCAACAATAAAATCTAACTCAATCTTCTGGGACTTATCTTCAAATTCTGAGGTCGAAGTAACGCTGTGCTGCCAAAGCCGAGTCATCTCGATCAAATCGGCAATATATTCCTTGGCAATAGGGATATTGTTGGAGATAAAACTAACTGGATTGTTAATTTCGTGAGCCACCCCAGCTACAAGTTGACCAAGGCAAGCCATCTTTTCACTTTGAACGATTTGCACTTGAGCTTTTTTAAGATTATCCAAAGCTTGAGAAAGTTCAGCCGTTCGTTCTTCCACTCGTTTTTCTAACTCCTGCGCGAGCTGATGTAACGCTGCTTCTGCTGCGAGCCTGTCTTCAATTTCTCGTTTGAGAAGCAGATTTTGCTGTGCGAGAGTTTTAGTCAAAAAACGCAGTTTTAAATGGAAATTGACGCGAGCTAATACCTCCTTTTGTTCAAAGGGCTTAGTAATGTAATCCACCGCCCCTAGATTAAAGCCTTTGACTTTATCTCCTATGTCAGAAAGAGCCGTCATAAAAATCACCGGAATTTCGTTTGTCAACGGACTTGCCTTCAGCCGATGACAAGTTTCAAACCCGTCAATTCCTGGCATCATCACATCTAACAGAATCAAATCAGGCTGACTATATTCAGCCTGTTCGATGGCAGTTTCGCCATCAATCGCTACCAATATTTCCCATCCTGAACCAGCTAAAGCTTCAGAAAGCACGTCCAGATTGCTAGGGTTGTCATCGACGATTAAGATGGTGCTTGTTTCCATATTTGCTGCCTTCATTCTTTTTCTATCCTGTGGGATGTAATAAACTCTTTGATTTTTTTGACCTGATAGCCTTGGGCTAACTGGCGCAGCTCAACAGCAAAGCACACAAATTTCTGATCCAACTTCTCTAGGTGCTCACTGCGCTTCACAATTCCTTTCAGGTTGCCTCTCATCGCCAGTTCAAATAGGAGTTCCATTTCTCCTGGTGGGGGAGCCATGCAAGAGGTCGATTCAGAAAGTGATGGAGGAGCCGAGGAAAGGGGAATTGTGCTGCTTTGTTCCTTCTTTCTCTCGTCATATATCCATTCAATTTTCAAATATTTTTGCAACATCTCAAATAGCTCTTCTGCCTGCACGGGCTTACCGAGAAAATCGTTGGCTCCACCCTCCAAACTTTTATGTTGATCTGTAGCAAATACACTGGCAGATGAAGCAATGATTGCCGCTTCTTTATAGTCTGGCAAATTTCGGATACGGCGCATCATCTCAAAGCCATCTAACACTGGCATCACCAAGTCAGTGATAATCAGATCGAACTTAAACTCTTCTACTTTTTCTAAACCCTCTTGACCGTTTTTAGCTTCGGTTACTTCAAATCCGAGGGGTTCCAGCAGATTGACAATGACTGAGAGATTTTCCCATTTGTCATCCACAACCAAAACTTTCTGCTTTCTACCTTGGTAGCCAACGAGTTTTCGTTGCTTGGCAATCGTGGTTGTATTTGCCCAGTCTGCCGCTTCCCGTAAATCCAAATCTAGCCAAAAAACACTGCCTGCTCCTGACTGACTTTTTACTTGAATCGTACTACCCATCATTTCAACAATTTTCTGGCTAATTGTTAAACCGAGCCCGGTTCCTTCCGCCTGACGCTTGCTGTCTCCTACCTGTTCAAAAGGCAAAAATATTTTTTTTAATTGTTCTAGTGTCATGCCAACACCAGTATCTTCAATTTGAAACCGAATTTTGTGAATTGGTGAGGCTGGCTTTTGCTGATTGCTTTTTACCTTTTCGCCTGTCCCATTTTCCAGATGTTCTATCTTAAAAGTCACCCCTCCAGCGTCGGTAAACTTAATTGCATTGCTCAGTAAGTTAATGAGTACCTGTCGCAACCGTTTTTCGTCAGCGTGGATGCCACGAGGCATTTCAGAACTGGGTAGATAAACAAAAGCAATGCCTTTTTGTTCGGCTCGGATGCGGCAAATTTCCGCTACTCCGTGCAAAAAGGAAGGAAAATGGAAATCTTTCGCGTACAGTTCCAATTTCTGGGCTTCAATTTTAGCGAGGTCTAAGATGTCATTGATGAGGGTTAGCAGGTGGGAGCCACACTGGTGAATGATAGTGATGCCTTGGAGTTCCTTCGGGGCCATCGTTTTCGATCGTTCTAGGATTTGAGCGTACCCTAAAATGCCATTGAGTGGCGTTCTCAATTCGTGACTCATATTCGCTAAAAATTCACTTTTAGCTTGGTTGGCAGTATCAGCGATTTGTTTGGCTTCCGTGAGTTCGGCGGTGCGTTCTTCTACTCGGATTTCTAGCTCTGAATTGGTCTTGGCTAGCGCCTCAAAGGATTCGCGCAACTGTTGTGCCATAAGGTTGAAAGACTGACCCAGAACTTCTAGTTCTTCTACGCCTTTTACCTGCACATTTTTCTCTAAGTCGCCACTGGCGATCGCCCTAGAAGCTGCGCTCAAATGGAGAATCGGGCTGGTAATCCAGCGTGCGGTTAAGATTCCCAAAACGGTAGCCAGCGCCAAGGCTCCCAAACACAACAAAATGGTAGTCTGGGTATTGGCGTTAATTTGATCCATGAAATCGCTTTCAGGAACTACGACCACGATCAGCCAGTCCAATCCTCGGCTATCCTGAAAGGGCATAACTTGGAGGAATTGCCGGTGACCGGCGATCGTAAAATCCAATTGCTGAGATCTGCTAATTTTAGTGAGGTCGCCAAAGCGTTCTTTTAAATGCGCTGTTGTCAGCCGAATTAAATCATCTGTGCTATCTAAAGCATTCAGGCGATCGAGCTTGTCATTGTTAGTGATAAATGCTTCTTTGAGAGTTGAACTGCCTACTAGGAGTCCAGAACGTTCCATAATGAATGTCTGTCCCGAACGACCGATGTTTAAGCTGTGCAGGAAGTCACTGAGGAAAGAGATCAGAAAATTAGCAACGAATACCCCGCGCAGCTCGCCACTTTCGTCATAAACTGGATGTCCAGCAGGAAGCGAGAGCGTTTTCTGACCTGTAAGCGAAAAAATTTCGCTCCATGTGGGCTTGCCTAAGCGTACACTGTCTTTATACCATGAACGGCTGAGTATATTGTAGTTGCGGGAGACTTTTAAGAGCTTCGTTTGATTGCCTTTGCTATCAGATTCATAAATATGAAGTTCATTCCGATGCTCTTTGTCTGCTATTTTAAAAACTACTTTGCCATTCTCTTGGCGTTCAATGGCAATGAATTCTCCAGTTTTAGTAGCAAAACCCATATTGGGCAGAGAAGGAAAGGCTTGAATTTGCTCCCACAAATAGCGCTCCGTACTCTCCAATTCGTCTGGATTTAAGTATCCTAGTCGAATGGCATTGGCATTCAGTTGATTGACGCGAGGGGCTGTATCTAGGTATGTGTTGAGCTGCTGCTGGATGCGGGCCGTAATTTCACTCCGCAACTGGCTAGCAACTTCGTTGACTGCTTTTTGCCCGTTGCGTAAGGATAGCCAGCCTGTCAGCCCGACGGCAGCAAAGATTTGCACGACGAATGGCAATACTAAAATTAGGCGAAGTGACAGCTTTTTTTGAGAACGGTTTGACAGAAAAGTGGTTGGAGAGATGTGTGACATTGATTGGTGTTACTCCTGGGGTAACGAGTTGGCTGAAAAATCTCAGTGGATTTAGTGAAATGAGGCTGAGGAAATATATATTGAAAAGCAATCTATAATAGTTATTGAAAATTTTTAGACAGTAACTTGCTTTAACAAGCATGGCTACTTAGGTGTTTACTATGAGAGCGTTATAATTATAGCTGACTAAAGATGCTGACGCGCCTGATTTTTTTTACTAGCATTTGTAAAACTTTTTACCCTTAAAAAAAGCAGTTAGCAATCCTATCTAATAGATTACTTGGTTTACAGCTATTTATAGTAGTTTTTAACTTTACTTTACAGATTGGGTCTCAAAAGTATTATTTCATCAAACTTACATATATATTGATATAATATACGTCTAAAAAATTTGACCCCTCTGGCTAAAAACATGGCACGCCAGGCCGCTGAGAACCCTAACGGCGGTCTAACTAACTACTGCGCTGAAGATTTGATGCACAACCCTGCAGATGACTGTCGTAGACAATGCCGATCGCACATGAACCTTTACAATTCAAGCAAGTTTCATTTGCAGGAGTTACAGCAGGGTAATTGCTAATTGCTAATTGGGGAGGAAAAAAATAAGTAAAGCGGTGCAGCAGAGGGGATTATGACACAGGATAGGAGTGAGGGCTATTCTTTTAATTCTGGGAAACTATCTAAGCTTAATAGTGAATTTGGTATTATAGGTGAACACATGGCTGGCAATGATTTTAAGGTTCTTCAAATCCTAGAGGCTAGGGTTTGTCATCAGTTGATGTAAAGGAAGGTAAAGTAGAGATACAACCGACTAGAAGGATTCGATCGCCAGGACAAGCCGCCGTTATGCCCTACGGGATGAACAGTGGGAAAGGATCAAAGATTTGTTGCCGGGACGTGAAGGTTATTTGTGTGCGACAGCCTGCCTACAATCGGTTGTTCGTGGAAGCGGTGTTGTACCGCTACCGATCGGGCATTCTGTGGGGAGACTTGCCCGAACGGTTTGGGGACTTCCGAGTGATATCAAATCCGCCCTTCATCGGAATTATTCATCTCTCTTCCCTTCCTCTGTATCCTCTGCGTCCTCTGTGGTTTAATCATTCCGATATAACCGGAATTGATATAATGATACGCCCTAACGCGGGGCTATTCGTTGCAGTTCTTTGGCTTGTTCTAAAATTTTCTCGAAGTCTTCTTCGCTCAACCGCTGAATGTAGTTGATTTTGAACTCTTCTAGGAAGTCGCACAGCAGCAGTTGTATTTCTTGCCAGGTTTGCTGCTGTTGCAGTTCGGTTCCTAAAGCTTGCCCGAAATGTTGGACTAGCTGGCTTGAGAGTTTGATGCTTATGGGGTCTTCGCTGGCGATTTTGAAGGCTTCGTAGGCATCTTGGGGGCCGAGAGTGACTAATTTTGAGAGTTCTGCAACTAATTGCTGTGCTAGCTGTTCGGGCAGGTTTCCCAGGCCGGGTACTTGCTTCCATCCTTGATAGAGGGGGGATTGTTTGAGGAAGCTTTCAATATTGTACCGGAGGAGGGCTTCTAGGTCTGGCTGGAGTTGAGGGAGGACTTTGTAGACCGTTATTTGCACTAGATGGGTGGCGATCGCTTCTATTTCATTGATATTGTTGATGTCTAGATAGCGCTGTTTTTGGGATTGAAAGAGTTGACGAGCTAGTTCGCCTGTGGTAATTGATTGTTGCATCTGGTTGATGAGTTGAATTACTACTACTTCGGTCAATTCTTGGGCGAAGTTGGCGACGAAACCTCGGCTGATTTGGCTGCGTATGGGTTGGAGATCCGGCATTTTGGCTTGGTGGATGCGAATTGTGACGGGTAATACTCGCAACAGGCGCCAGAATGGGAGGAGCAGGAAGATGTCGTACCATCGCCAGAGCATGGCTGCTCGCCAAGTGACGCTGCGGTGGCGGCGGCCGATAGAGTAGGTACGGGCTAGAAATTCGATCGCGAATATGGCAATAAAGGGCAGGTCGATTTGCCAGAAGTTATCGGTGAATTCGCCGTTTTCTCCCATCTCGCGGTAATAGTTGGTGGCGATTAATGGCTTAATTTTGGCGTCAAACCAATTGATTTCTTTTTGCCAGCCTTGTTTGTTTAAATAGTCAGGGCTCCAGAATGTTTGGAATGATTGTTTAGCCGAGTCTTGCTGATTTGGGGCGCGATCGCGCATCCGGTCTTTTATTTTTTCTAGGGTGCCGCTTTTTGATGCTACTCGAAAGGGATCTTCCTCGATCATTTTCGCGCTCAGATTGTTTATTTCCTGCAATTTTGCTGCTACTTGGGGGGAGGGCAAGCCTGTTTTCACTACTTGAATTTTTAATTCTTCTAAGGTTTCTAGATATTGCTGGGTGTCTCGGTGGGGTTTAATTCCTTTAAATGGGTCGTATACTTGAGTGAGATCTGGCAGTTGCCGGAAGTAGAAATCTCGCCCGGGTACGTAACTTATGTCAAATATTACTAGGCTTAAATTTCCTAGGGCGACCAGTGCCATGAACCGCTCGAACCAGGGTATTTTTGGTGATTTTTTGTGGGAGTTTGGAGTTGGAGAGGGCTGTAGTTTTAGTGTCACTGGCGGTTCCTAATTAAGTAGACAGATCGAAATAGATGTAACTGGTAATAGCTGAAAAAAGGAAACAGGGAAAACTGGCTAATTGTCTGATCCCGCTCGGATTGCGATCGAGGAAGCTAGTATTTATTTTAACGTGCCTTTGTTGGGGAGTTTTGGATTGTTGATTTTGCCTGGTTAGGTAAAAAAATATACTGGTAAAATATTAAAGTCGATCGAACTTGACGGAAGGTGTGGCTCCCGTTAGTCTGCTTCTCTCTGGCAATAAAATTATATCTCAGGCGGAATCCTAAGTTTTTTTTCGGCGTTGCAGAGTTAACTGGGCTGGTAATAAATTACTATTTCTGTTTAATCTGCTGGCTATTTGACCGCTAAATCAAATGTATTGCACGGATCGAAGTCTAAGGTTAGATTTGGACTTCTAGTTTGAGGTCAAACCCTCAAGAGAGTTATACTTGCTCAGGGGCAGTCGGGCGAGAACGCCCCCTTCGATCGCGAGGGTGGCTGCCGCCTCCGTAAGGTTCGAGGTCTAGCCTCTACAACAACCAGCTCGCGATCGGACTCTTGAATAATATAAAACCCTGAGTATAATTTTGTTCGCATTTTTTTAATATATGACATACTGCCTTAATCTCGATTGCCCAAGAGACAAGCGTCAGAACCCACCAGGCACAAAGTATTGTCTTAATTGTGGTTCTAAGCTGCTGTTAAAAGACCTTTATGCAGCAACTGAACCGCTGCGCGACGGGGGATTTGGCAGGACTTTCCGAGCTGTAAATCATGGAAAATTTGAGGAATTGTGCGTGATCAAACAGTTGTCACCCCCTCAAGAGTTCCAGCGGAAACCCGCTCATTTTAAAAAATATGTTCGACTGTTTGAACAAGAGGCAAGGCGGTTATACGAACTGAAACACCCGCAAATTCCTCAGTTAATTTCTTATTTTGAGGAAGATGGACGCTTGTATTTGGTGCAAGAGTTTATTGATGGCAATAATTTAAAGGATGAATTAGACAAGTACGGTGCTTATAGCGAAATTAAAACTAGCGAACTGCTGTTAGATTTGTTGCCTTTATTGAAGTTTGTTCACGATAAAAATGTAATTCACCGCGATATTAAGCCTGAGAATGTGATCCGCCGATCTCGCGATCGTAAGTTAGTTCTGATAGATTTTGGGGTTTCCAAACAGGTAGTAGCTGCTGCTCCGGCGAAAACAGGAACTAAGTTGGGAACTCCCGGCTACGCGGCTCTAGAACAGCGTCACGGTAGGGCTGTTCCTGCTAGCGACCTTTACAGTTTGGGCGTGACTTGCATTCGATTGCTGACTTCCGTTATGCCTTATCTGGATATCTACGGGGACATTCACGATAACCTTTACGACCCGCTTGAAGGCCGCTGGCTTTGGAGAGAGGCTTTACCAAAAGGAACAAAAATTAGCCAGGATTTAGGTCAGGTTTTGGATAAGTTGATTCAGGAATATGTTAAAGACCGCTACAAGTCTGCTGTGGAAGTTTTGGAGGCTTTAAAACCTCCTGTTATTGTTGTGCCAGCGCTGGAAAAGTTGCAGCAGGCAACTGTTCTTAGTCCTTCTGTACCGACTCAACCTGTTGCTGAGTCTCCGGTAGTTTCTGAGAATTTAGAGTCGGAAAAAGGTATTGATTATTCTCACTTGGCAAGGCTGCTGGCTGCTAAAAATTGGCGGGGTGCTGATGAGGAAACTTCTGTGAAAATGCTGGAGGTGATGGAGCAAGTTTCACGGGGTTATTTGAGCGAGGAAGATATTAGGAAGTTTCCAGCTAAGGATTTGCAGACTATCGATCGACTTTGGGTGCGGCACAGTCACCGCAGATTCGGTTTTTCTGTGCAAAAGGCTTTGTGGGTAAAGTCAGGGGGAAAGGCTGGTGTTTATGATGCTACAGTTTGGGAGAAGTTTGGCGATCGAGTGGGCTGGCGGGTTAACAGCCAGTGGGTATACTATTCGGAGCTGAATTTTACTTCTAAGGCAAAGCCTGGACATTTGCCGGGGGGGACTGTTTTTGGGTGGGAAGGCGGGGTTTTGTGCGGTGTTTTGGGTTTGGGCGGGATCTGGTTTCTGCTGTCGCGGCGGGATTTGTAGAAGGAAGGTAGAAAGCAGAAGCCAGAAGGCAGAAGTTATTAGTCACGCTGCACGCTGGCAAAGTGGAAGTGTTAGTAATTAAATAGTTTTGAGTTGCGAATTAAAGAGTTAACAAGTTTTGAGTTTAATCGTATGTTATGTAGAAATTAGGTATAAAAAAAGCGGAATATAACATATAATCACAAACCATTTTTTTTGTGCTATGTTTTGAGAGAAGGGCAAGTTTACAAAGTCAAAAGCCAGCCCTAGGCCCTGGAAAAGAAGGGTTGATTGGCTTTGGCTCCAATTTACCAAGGAGATATAATTATGTTGCAAGAAAGACGTCTCAAGCCGTGGACTGTAGTTCGCTCGCTTCCGAATGTGGAAAAGGTGGTTGTGGGTCAGTTTCGCAGTTGGTCTGATGCAGACGGTCATTTGAAAATTCTCAAGCGGATGGTTCCGGCGGATCGATTGAGTGTTGTGTTCGATCCGGTAGTTCCAGCGTAATGTTGTTGCTAAATTGATAAGCGTGCGATCGCTCTTTGAGCTAAGCGATCGCCTTTTTTTTACATAAAAAATGCGACCGCTAAAAAGGCGATCGCAACTTAAATTATTGTCCTTAACTGCGGCGAATTTCAGTAATTTGGTCGGCAACATCCAAAATTGTTTGGGGCATGGATGGCCCGGTAAAAATCATATCCAAATGATGCGGCTTGTTGTCAATCAATGCCACCACTTCTGCTTCGGGAATCAAGCCCAAATTAACCGCTAAACTCAATTCATCGAGAATAACTAGCGCATAACGGCCTTCGCGCACCGCATTTTGAACGTACTGCCACAATTGTTCGATCGATCGCGTCTCAAGCTCATCTAAATCGGCTTTGTCAATGCAGCGTGGCAAATCGCACCGCACCCAATCTAAATTTTGCCCCAGCCGCACCGGATGCTGATGCCCTTGATTAATTCCCCCTTTGAGAAACTGCACCGCCAGCACCGGAGCTCCCTGTCCTGCAATTCTGAGGGCTTGAGCCATGACACTGGTAAAAAAGCAGCGGTGCGGGCCTGTAAAAACTTGCACCAGCCCTTGAACTGTGTAGGGCAAGCTGTGGGTTAAATTGAGTTTAGGGGTTTGTAACTGAGCAACCATAGGGCAATATTTAATCAGCAACTAAGTCTTGAGTGCAGCTTCCACCTTGGCGCGGCTGAAGCCTGCTTGACAATATATAGTGTACTGGGCCGAGTGCATATCCGATCGAACACTAGATATACAAGTTGTCAAAAGCTAGCGGCAGTGGCATTCGCAGTCGTTTGTTCGATTTTTGAACTCAATTAGCACTTACGCAAAAACCTATTTTTTTTACCAAAATACGGCGGGGAGCGCCCTAGTTAGATAGTTAGAGGGTGAAAAAGCAAGGCGATGAGAGTCTTGGGAAGTCCAGGACTGTTAAGAAAAGGTACACATCGCGTAGAATTTGAATGTCGCGGCACTAGGAGCAAGCACTGTGAGATTGGTGATTCTGGGAGGGCCTGGAGCGGGGAAGGGAACGCAGGCTGAAAAACTGTGCAGCAATGTGAGCATTCCTTTGCTTGCAGTAGGGGATATTCTCCGCGCGGAAATCGCAGGTGAAACAGACTTGGGCAAGTTGGCGGTGCCTTATGTGGAAAAAGGGGAGCTAGTTCCCGATGAAATTTTGATTAAATTTATCGGTCGCCGGCTGCTGCTGTGGGATGTCTTTAATGGCTGGGTGTTGGAGGGATATCCGCGAACGGCTTTTCAAGCTGAGGAGTTGGATTTTTTGCTGGACGATTTGGCTCAGCAGCTAGATTGGGCGATTTGGTTGAAAGTGCCGATCGAGGTTTTGCTAAGCCGATCGATCGAACGGGATCGATCGGACGATAGTCCAGAAATTTTACAGCGCAGGCTCGATTTATTCCACGAGCAAACTATTCCGATTTTAGATTATTATGAGTATCGCAACAAGCTGTTAACTGTCAATGGCGACCAATCCCCTGAACAAGTCCAGCAGGATATTCTCAAATTGCTCGAGGCTAAGAGCTAATAGTCATAGCATTTTATATTTTAGATTGAATGACTGCATATTTAACTAATCCAAAAAATCCGGCATATTAATCCCCAATTCCAAATTTTTAATTCCCCATTACCCATTACCAATCACCTAAATATTATGTCTTTCCAGCGTCCCGACGGCCGACAACCAAATCAACTTCGTCCGATTAGTTTCGCTCGAGAGTTTACCAAATTTGCCAGCGGATCGGTGCTAGCAAAAAGTGGCGATACTCAGGTACTTTGCAGCGTTACAATCAAGCCTGGAGTGCCGAGATTTTTGGAGAATACCGGACAAGGTTGGCTAACAGCGGAATACCGAATGTTGCCAGGCTCTACGCCGCAGCGACAAGAGCGGGAATTTATGAAATTATCGGGACGCACTCAAGAGATTCAGCGGTTGATTGGGCGGAGTTTGCGATCGTGCTTGGATATGCAACTATTGGGCGATCGCACCATACTTGTGGATGCGGATGTTTTGCAAGCGGATGCGGGGACTCGCACGACTTCAATTAATGGCGGATTTGTGGCTGTGGCTGACGCTTTGAACAAGTTGGTGCAAAAAGGTGATTTGGTGCGATCGCCCATTATTCGTCAAGTGGCGGCCGTGTCTGTGGGGCTTTTGGAAGGCGAGCCATTTTTAGATTTGAATTATCTTGAAGATGTGGCGGCGGAAATTGATTGTAATGTGGTAATGAATGGAGATTTGAACATCATCGAAATTCAGGGAACTGCGGAAGCAGGAAGTTTCAGCCGGAGTCAGTTAAATCAAATTTTGGATTTGGCAGAAACTGGGATTCAAGAATTGTTGGAGGCTCAGCGGCAAGCTTTGGTTTAGATAATTCGGCGGTTGAAACCGCGTCTACACAAACGAAGTCCGCCTTCGCAGACTAAGAGGGTATTTATATATCCAAAACTAAACTTCGTCGCTCTTACCTCTTGCCTTTTGCACTTTCTCAACTTGGTTAGGTGCTTCCATTTTATTGAAGAGTCGAATCGCCTCTTGAAACGCAGTCTGACTCTTCTCGGCATCACCCATTTGTTGATAAGTTAAGGCAAGCTGATAGTAAGCTTCAGCTAAGTCACATTTTGCGCCGATTTTGTCTAGCAATTCGATTGATTCTGAATGATGGGAAAGCGCTGTTGCAAATTCTCCCTGTTCTCGATAAAGCTCTGCCATACCACTTAAAGCTTTAGCCTTAACCTGAGTGTAGTGACTTTTTTCGGCAAATGCGATCGCTTGGCGGAACATTTCAAAAGATTTGTCAAATTCTTCTAAATTTTTATAGGTTAGACCCATAAACAATAAGCTATATCCTCGACTCCAAGAAGTATAATCCATTTTATCAATCACTACTTCGGCTTGTTTTGTATAACTCAGAGCTATATCTTGAAAGCCTAAACATGATTTCAAAAATGCTAAACAATATAAATAGTCTTTCTCATTCTTATATAAACCAGTTTCTGAATCGCTGTGGTTATTACAAGTAAATTCTATTTTTTGAAAATAATTGACAGCTTCTTCAAGTTCCCATAAGTCAATTTGACACAGCCCTATATTCAATAAAGACCAAGTTTTCCACCTTTTTGCATAAAAATATGTTAAAGGGCTTAAATTAATAAACAACAGGGTTTTTTCGGCAGCTTTAAATGATAACTTGTGACATTCTATTGCTGCGTTCATACCTCCAGTTGTCCAGTATAAATCCCCTAAACAAATATAGAGTCCACTCAGTAGATAATCATTTTTCACTTGGCTAATAATTGAGTTAATGGAGTAAATCATTGGTTGTAACAAACCCAACCTGTAAAATGACTTCCCCAGATGTTCTCCCTTTATCCAACTGGTATCTCTCCTTCTGACAATTACATGGCCAGCTTGTTCAAAGTCATTAATCTGTACATAGTGATAGTAAGCCTCAAAAGCCATCAGTGCATCTTCTACAGTTTCCACCGTCTGAACACTATCCATCCAAAACTCTGCTGCTTTGCGATTTGCCTCTTCCCAATCTTCACTTGCTCTCAAAAGCGCGATCGCCTCAGCCCGAATCATCGGATGCAGCCAATATTTTCCCTTATTAAACTCTACCAAAGAGCGATTTTCGCAGCGATTCAACACCCGTCGCTTCTGTCCTTCTGGCACATCCCACAGTAAGCACAATAGTCCCTCAGTGGGGACAGTCGGCACATCCTGATAGCGATAGCATCCCAAACGGCAGAGGAGTTTATAGGCTGCGGGGTCGAGTTCTTGGAGACGGTTAAACTGACTGGTAACTAAATTGTTTAAATCTGTCTTAACCAACGGATCGGCGCTATTTTCCCGCCAATAACTCACCATATTTCCATCAAAGTCTTCTCGAATTGCACCGCACAAAATACCCATTGCTTTTGCATTACCCCCATAGGTGTTTTGCATTGCATTGAGAGTCGGAATATCAATATCAATATTGCGGCTGTCGAAAAACTGTTGCCATGCCGGTTCATCCAATCCGGGCAATGAATAGTGAGCAACATTTACATCAGGTTCGCACAGGCGATCGCGGCTGGTTATCAGCGTCACAGACAGCACATTTGCATCAGCCAAAACTCGCAACAATTCAACATAGCGGCGATGGGGTTCAATAAATCTGCCTTGTCCATCTAGTGCCGGTTCTAAGTTATCAATTAACACGCCTATTTTGCGAGTTTGAAGTTGCCGCTTTAGCCGCCGCAACATCTCCCAAAACTCTCGCCCTGGTTCTTCCTCGAAGTCTTGTTTCAGCCATCCTTCAATTACACTCTCTACAAGTTGGATGTTCTCTTTTTCCTTTGCCATCGGGAGGTGTAGCACTAACTCAAAACCCTGAGAGATGAGATATTCCTCGGCCAAAGTCGTTTTGCCGACACCGCCCGCAGCTTGGATAACGATAATTTTTGCGCCTTGGTTGATATGGGTGTTGAGGGAGGCGATCGCCCCTTCGCGTCCCACAAAATTCAGGTTTGGTATTGAGGGATGTGCGATCGGCCCTTCACCTTCTTGTGATGGTGGTGGGGCTGGGAGTGAGGGGCGCGATCGCTCCTTCTCCAATGCTTCCAGAACTATCGGCAGGGTCTTTTTAGTTACATTTTTTCCTGTCGCCTTTGACAGTAGTTTCCACAACTGCGGAGCGATATTTTGTTTGATAGATTCTACCTTATAACCAGGAATCTTCATCTTATCGTATGTCAGACCCTCCGAGGATTTGCGGATAATTTCCTTTTCCAGCTCGTTTAAAATCTCTCCTGTGTGATCCTTTACCCGCTGATTCAACCAGCTTAACGCATCTTCAAGCTCCATGATTTAGCCCTAGCCCACATTTTATATAGACTCTACCACAAACTTTATGAACTTTATGAACTTTATGAACTTTATGAGTGAATTGATGGTGAACTGCCAAACAAAATGAATGAACTTTTGGTATTGTGATTCTGCAAAATTCCAATAAAAATATGGTTATGGTGCTGAGGTAACACGCTCAGTTATCTCTAGTAGCAGCAGGAATGTGGGAAGCAACGTTAAGCGATTGCTTCTCCACAGTTAACTTTATTCACAGATTCCATTATGAACTTACTTCGCTCTAAATCAGCAGTTTCTTTACTGATGTTAGGTTCCCTCTCGGCTGCCAGCATTCTGACTGCTACTTCCGTTGTCACAGCTTTGACTGCGAAACCTGCTCAAGCAGCTTCCATGAGCGAAGCAGTCAATTTTCTTGGCAACAACTGGGACGCAATAGTCAGTAATCTTTGGTCTCCTTGGAACAAACAAGTGTTTATGACTAACCTGAGTCCACAGGAAACACAAGCTGTTCAAAATCAATACCGTAGTCGTGCCGACGGGGTGTTATCTGACCGATGTGTTAACAAAGTCGCAGACACTTACTACACAGGTTGGCGAAACGGTGCTACCAAAACTGCCATGCGATGGACTATTGCTATGCGAGTTGAAAATGGTCAAGCCAATTGCTACCAGCGAATGCCAAATCAATATGCAGATGCTTTTATGCGGGCGCGTGGATGGTAGGTAGCAGCTAATAGTTAACTAAGCTTGGCGATCGCGCTTCCCCTGTGAAGTCTGATCGCCACTCCCAACCTCAAAACCATCACGAAGAAAGGAGTCGAAAATGATTGCCCAAAATACTCAGTTTCAGAAGGGATGCAGTCAACTCGTGGCCCTCATAGTATTGTCCATTCCAATGGTCGCATTTCATACCCAAGAGGCTGTAGCTATTCCTCTCAAACCTATCCTTGATCAGATAGGGCGGGGTATGGTACAAGGCTTATTTGGTAATGGATATAACCCTCAAATACCACCCAATTATCAACAATTTACGGGTACTCAAGGAACAGGATTCCCAGAAACATATCCGACTCCACAACAGGGATATCCACAGCAGGGATATCCACAGCAGGCATATCCACAACAGGGATATCCACAGCAGGCATATCCACAGCAGGGATATCCACAGCAGGGATATCCACAGCAGGCATATCCACAACAGGGATATCCACAGCAGGGATATCCACAGCAGGGATATCCACAGCAGGGATATCCACAGCAGGGATATCCACAGCAGGCATATCCACAGCAGGCATATCCACAGCAGGGATATCCCGCATATCCACAACCAGCCTATCCACAGCAGGGATATCAGCCCGGATATCCCGCATATCCACAACCAGCCTATCCCCAGGCTTATCCGCAACCCGCCTATGCTCCTGCATACCCGCAGGCTTATCCGCAACCTTCCCCAATCATCTTGCCCATGTCTCCGCCTGCCAAGTCAAGCCCACCCGTGATCATCAACAACTTTTAAAAGTGTGAAGCCAGTTCCATCCAGATATCCTAAATGCAGCATTTCAAGACAAAACAATCCCCCCTTATTCTGGGAAAAAGCGATTTTACCGCCCCCCTTATTCTGGGATAAAACCTATTAAAAAGCCCCCATTATTAAGGGGGGTTGGGGGTATCAGATATTCTAAAGTGCAAATTGAAGAATACCCTACATTATTATTGATTTTGTAGAAACCTGTGACAGGGTGTAGCGCTAAATGCTTACACCCTTTTTTCTGATTACAGAATTTGAGACGAAATCAATGCGATATTTTTTGCGATTCTGAGTGAATTAATCCCACAGGCGATGATCGCCCAACCATCCAAGAAACCGGGTTTCTGCGATAATTTACGCATCCTCACCAGATTTTCCGAAGAAACCCGGTTTCTGAACCCCGCCCCCAATACAAGAAACCGGGTTTCTGCGATCGCCGATAAACTGTTTATGGGTTTTGCTAATTTACAATTCTGCAATTTACTACTTGTGCTATAATTGAGTAAAAATCTTTGTAATTACCAATTGCTAAGATAATGCAAGCTGAAAAAATATCAATTTCCCTATCACAATCGCTACTACAGTTTATTGAAAGCTACAAAATTGCTAAAGGATGCAACTCGCCATCCCAAGTAATAGAAGTAGCTTTAGAATTGCTGCGGAATCAAGAACTAGAATCTGCTTACCGACAAGCATCCAGTGAAATAGACCCCGCTTGGGATCTAACAGTTGCCGATGGATTGACAGATGAAACGTGGTGAAATTTACTACGCTAATCTAAGTCCTACGGTTGGTTCTGAGATAGATAAACGCCGTCCCGTATTGGTGGTGAGCAATGACGCTAATAACCGTGCCGCCAATACAGTTACAATTCTACCAATTACCTCTAATGTAACCCGCGTCTACCCTTTCGAGGTGTTGCTAAATCCAGAGGATAGCGGTTTATCCAAACCTTCTAAAGTACAAGCACAGCAAGTACGGACAATTTCTAAACAGCGAATCACCAGCGATGCAGTGGGAAGTTTGAGTGAGGAAATCATGCAGTTGGTAAATGTTGATCTCAAACTGCATTTAGATGTCAATTAACTGCGTAATTAATATTACCCACCCTCAGGACACGGCAGTGCCGTGTCCCTACAATTAATCGGGGTAGGGAAACGGCACTGCCGTATCCTCCGTTTCTATCATTCCGGTTATACTGGAATTGATATCATTCCCCTGACTGAATTTGACTCCTCACCCACTGCCTAAACCCTCGAATCATCGACGTTTCACCCACATTTTCTTGCGTTTTCAAAAATCCCATAATCTCAGAGGGCGACAAAAAAGGAAAGTGAGAAGAAACCTCCCGTTCTACATATTCCTGACCTTCCAACTGATAGAATATTAAACGCGAACCCTCATAACGCCAAACCTCTGGCACGCCCAAACTCGCATACAATTCCAGGCGATTGATAGAACTGCTACTGATGTCAATCTCGATTACTAAATCAGGTGGCGGATATTCATTTAAGTCAATTTGATTTACAGCTCGAATAAGTCGCTCATTCTCGATATAGTAGCACTGATTCGGTTCTAATCCGCGAGCCAAATCCTCCCGCTTGCAAGTTCTCGAACCCAAGCTGCGAATTTCTACATTTAATTCTTCGGTTACTGTTTCTACAAAACGTCCTAAGATTTGTTTGTTACCTTCATGTGGATCTGATGGAGTCATAATTTCTAAAGTACCTCGATCGTAAGTTAAACGAATTCCCCGCTGTTGGGCTAGCTCGTTTACCAGAGATTCGTAAGTCTGCCAACTAATATTTTTCAGCACAACTCCCGGTTGTGGGGTTTGAATCAGGGTGGCTGTCATGGCTACCTGCTTGCTTTTTAGCTTATTTATTACATCTTACCAAAACTGGGTTTAATTAAAGGGCGATCGCCATCTTCGAGCTATTATAAAAACAGACTTCATTCCCGATCGCATTATGGTTGCTTTACCCGATCGCACATTGATGAGCGCAGAAGAATACCTGGCTTGGGAACCCACCCAAGAGGAACGTTACGAGTATTGGGACGGCGAAGTCGTCGCCATGACCGGCACAACCCGCAATCATAATCGGATTGCAGGAAATTTCTTCAGAATCCTAGATGATGCCCTTGTCGATCGCCCTTGCGAACCTTACATCGGAGATATCAAAGTCCAAGTAGAACGAGGGCAAAAATATTTTTATCCTGATGTTATGGTAACTTGCGACGATCGCGATAACGATCCGCAATTGGTGCAATTTCCTTGCTTGATTGTCGAAGTTTTATCACCTTCCACCGAAGCAGTGGATCGCGGCACCAAATTTGCTAAATACCGCCAATTTTTAAGCTTACAAGAGTATGTCTTGGTGCAAGTTGAACAGCCAGGAGTAGAGATGTTTCGGCGCGCTCAACAGGGGCAATGGGTGCTGTCGGAGTATGGTTTGGGCGATTCTTTGCTACTTGAATCGGTTGGTGTGGAAATTGCGATCGCAGATTTATACCGCCAAGTACAATTTTCTTAGTCCGCAAAGGCGGACTTGGTTTGACAAGAAGCCAATTCCATTCGCCATTTTTCTTTATTTCCTTACAAAACTTGCCGTGGGGCGATCGGAATTTCAATAATAAACTCGCTCCCCTCTCCCGGTGCAGAAACGCAAGTCAATTTTCCGCCGTGAGAACTGACAACAATCGAGTGCGAAATAGATAATCCCAAACCAGTTCCCGAACCCACCGGCTTAGTTGTAAAAAACGGATCGAATATCTTGTGCAGCACCTCAGTGCTCATCCCAGGGCCGTTGTCAGCAATTCTAATTATAGCAGAATTCCTGTCTGTCACCTCTGTAGAAATTGTAATAGCAGGCTGTTTCTGAGAGTCTTCCGGGCAATCTCTTGCTATGAGGAGAGCATCGATCGCATTTGTCAAAATATTCATAAATACCTGATTCAACTGAGACGCATAACAAGTAATTAGTGGTAGCGTGCTGTAATTTTTAATCACCTCAATTCCCAAACGCCCGCCCTCTTTTCTCAGGCGCGGTTGCAGCAACATCACCGTACTGTCGATGCCTTGATGGATATCTACCGACTTCATTTGCGCTTCGTCGAGGCGCGAGAAATTCCGCAAGCTGAGCACAATATCGCGGATTCTTTCCGCTCCTACTTTCATAGAATCCAGCAGCTTCTGCAAATCTTCGCTCAAAAATTCCAGCTCAATTGTTTCTATTTCCTCTAGGATTTCATCAGCCGGTTCGGGATAGTGCTGCTGGTAAAGCTCAATCAATTTTAGCAAGTCTTTAACGTATTCGCTAGCAGGATTGAGATTGCCGTAGATGAAACTTACAGGATTATTAATTTCGTGAGCTACACCAGCCACCATTTGCCCCAAACTCGACATTTTTTCCGTTTGGATTAATTGAGCTTGAGTTAGTTTCAGCTCGCGCAAAGTTTGTTCTAAACGCTCGTTCTTTTCATTTAACTCCTGCGTCCGCTCTTGCACTTTCTGTTCCACCGAATTGTAAAGCAGAGCATTTTCTAAAGAAATAGCAACTTGCGAAGAAAGCAACCTTAAAACTTCCAATCTGTGGGGAGTAAATGCCCCGACAGTTAAATTGTTTTCTAAATAAAGAATGCCGATCAGTTTGCCTTGATTGATAATAGGAGTACACAAAATAGATTGGAGGTGGTGTTTGGCGACGTAAGGATCGGCTGTAAATAGTCCCTCAGCCGCCGCATTGCTCAACACCAAATCCGAGCGAGTCCTTTCCACATAATTAATCACCGTCACAGGTAAATCCTGATAGTCTCCAACAGGCGTAAATTGCAGCACAGCTACATCTTCAGAAAATACTGACGCTTTAGCTGAAATCAACAGTTGACCATCTCTTACTAAGATCAGAAAACCTAATTGAGCACCCGCATTTTCTAAGGATATTCTCATCAAAGAAGCCAGCAACTTATCGAGTACAATTTCGCTAGAAATTGCCAGAGATGCTTTCATTACCGTTGCTAAATCCAGCACTCTCGCATCGCTGCCAGTAGAAGTATGAATAGTTGTTGTAGTTTGATTGTTGTTAAAACTTCCGTTGAGCGGCGTCATTTCCCGCAACTGCGGATACTTCTGTTCTAAATCTTCTACTTTGCGGACTGCACCCCAGCGCAAGTAGCACGAGTGAGCTTCGCGCAAGTGGATTTTGGCATATTGATACTTGCCTTTACTCAACCAAAACTTAGCTGCTAGTTCATTAGCCAGCGCTTCATTTTGGACAAACTCATTGTCTTGGGCTAAACTTATAGAGAAATCGTACAGCTCTACAGCTTCTGAATCTTTCTTAGAAATTCTGGCTATTTCTGCTTGTACTAAAAGGTACTTGTGCAGAAAATTTTCGGCACAGTTGTCTGCCCAAATTTTCATCTGTTTTTGGTTGGCTTCTAACTTTTCCAAGTATTGCTTTTGCTTGTCTTCGGAAACATTTGGGAAAACGGCGGCTAAAACTAGAGAAAAGAAAAAATTCCATTCTGTAGCTGGTATGGCTCCGGTAATAAAAGATAGCTGTTTTTCTACTTCCAAAGCTAGTTGTAGCGCTTCATTGAAGTTGCCGTACCAGTACATTACCTGGCATTTGCGAATCTGATAAAGGCAGAGCGAGTACAAATTTTGATGAGCTTGACAGTTATTTACGTATTCAGCTTCGCTGATATCTTCGCTTTCAAATACAAACTTTTCAGGAGTGAGTTTGCTCAAGTTGCGCAGGATTAACTCTACCCCTAATAATATATCGGTTACGAGCTGATTTTTGGTTTTTTGGCTGAACTGCAAATACCTGCTCGTGTCGGCCAGAATTTGCGAGATTTCTTTACCTTGAAAAAATGAGTTAGCTATGCGGTTGGACAGGATATAACCCGCATACTCTAAATCTCCTGATTCTAAAGCTGCTTGATATCCTTCATTGCTGATCGCGTGGGAATCTTTGATGTGGTTGAACCAGTAATAAAAAATACTAACCAGGGATGAACAAGCTCTGCACTTCAAGCCGATATTGCCAGATTTTTCGCTGAGATTCAGCGAGAGTAAGCCGAATTGATACGCAGCTTTGTAATCTCCCGAAACTGCGTTTAAGAACATACCGTAGCCAGCATAGCAAAGAGAGGCTTCGGGTACTAAACCGTATTGTAGAGAAAGATTGACTCCTTTTAAAACGCTGACTTTCCACAAGTCTGGATTTTTGAGGTACGCCGATGTGAGCAAGTTTGTAATTAATTTGACTGCAACTTTTTTGTCTGGTACAGTCATTTCCGGGGCGTCAATCAGGGAAGCTATTTCTCTACCAGCTAAAATATTCGTGGCTGCTGCAAATTCTTCGGATATGACTTTTTGTAGCCCGTCTAGCGGCAAGTCAATTCCGAGCAAGTCCAAAGCTTGGATTCCGGCTTTAACGGCTTCTTCGTACTTCGCCCGCAGGGTGTACTGCACGATCAGCAGGTTGTAAATTTCTACCTTTTCTAAGGCCGATCGCGCTTTTTCCAAAGTTATATTAATAAATTCTTCAGACTTCTCAAAAAAACCGTTTAAATACTCAACATTTGCCCGCTCCATGTGCAAGGCAAAGGCTAAATCGTAGTGGGCCTCCCAAATATCGGCGCTCAAACCGTCCATGCCTGCTGTCAAATACTGCAAGGCAGCAACATAAGCAGTGGCATCTTTGGCTCTGCGGGCCGCGTCTAAATTCAGCGTTGCCAGTTCAATTAATTCTCGATCGTCTTTAATTAGCGATCGAGCTACATTCAAGTGATCGACTAATTCAAAGATTCTGTCAGCGCGATATTCAGCCGGAGTGTTTTCTAGGATTTGCCTGCCTATTTTCAGGTGAACTGCCTTTTTTTGCGAGTCGTCGATCAGAGCGTAAGCTGCTTGCTGTACCCGATCGTGCAAAAATTTATAATTCAGAATTAAAAGCGGAAACAGCACGTAATCTAATGACTTGCTTTCCAATTCCGAAGTTGGCAGGATCAGTCCCGACTTAATCGCTGGCAACAGGTGAGAAAAAGTTTCCGACGCTTCTTTCTCATTAATTAAAGAAAGAGTATTCAAGTCAAATTCATTGCCCAAACAAGCTACCAAACGCAAAACTTGCTGCGTTGAACTTGGCAGTTTTCTCAATTTTTGTACCATCAAATCTACTACATTGTCAGTGATAGCGCACTGCTCAATTTGCGTCATATTCCAATGCCAGCCGCCCTTGCTACCCGACTGTGGCGGGTGAAAAACTAGCAAGTTTTCCTGATACAATGTTTGCAGGAATTGATTGACAAAAAAAGGATTGCCGTCGGTTTTGCTGATTACCAATTCAGCTAAGGGTTTCACAGATTCTCGATCGCTGTGCAAAGTCTCGGCAATCAAATGAGTTATGTTTTCCACCCCCAGCGGCGACAAAGCAATCTGATTAATGATAGCTTCCTGATTTCGCAGCGTCTCCACAGTCATCATTAAAGGATGAGTAGGACTAACTTCATTATCCCGATAAGCGCCAATTAAAAACAGATATTGCGTAGCTTCATCTGTCATCATCAATTCGATCAGCTTGAGAGTAGCAGAATCAGCCCACTGCAAATCGTCGAGAAAAATGACCAGCGGATGTTCTGGCTGGCAAAATACGCGAATGAAATTTTGAAATACTAAATTAAAGCGGTTCAGAGATTCCGTCGGCCCCAATTCAGCTACAGGAGACTGAGCTCCGACAATAAGTTCAACTTCGGGAAGGACATCAATAATAATTTGCCCGTTTTGACCGAAGGAACTGCGAAGTTTTTCGCGCCAAACTGCTAATTGAGCCTCGCTTTCAGTTAAAAGTTGTCGCACCAATTCCGAAAAAGCGCTGACAACTGCAGAGTAAGGAATAGTTCGCTTGTACTGGTCAAACTTTCCCCAAATAAAATAGCCACGCCTGCGGGTAATAGGTTTGTCTAAAATCTTCACCATTGCAGATTTGCCAATGCCGGAATAACCAGCAATCAGCATCATCTCGCTGCGAGATTTATGCTGTCCTCTCGCTAACAGTGACAGGGGAATTTCTTTCCTGGATTTGCTCTCTTTCTTGATGACAGAAATTTGGGATTGTTCGGTGCGGGTTCGATTATTTGTTGCTGCTACCCGTTCAAATGCTGCTAAAAGAGTTTCAACTTCTCGCTGTCTGCCGTAAAGTTTTTGAGGGATTTGAAATTTGTCGGAAATATCTTGGCTGCCGAGAGGAAACTCGGAAACAACTCCAGATGTTTGCCACTGAAACAGGCAGGATTCCAAATCGGCTTTTAGTCCCCAAGCACTTTGATAGCGCTCCTCAGCAGTTTTTGCTAACAATTTCATCACAATATCTGAAACAGCTTGAGGAATTTCTGGGGCAATTTCAGCGATAGGTACTGGCTGTTTGGCGATGTGACAGTGTACTAACTCCATAGGATCTGTAGTGGGAAAAGGGAGCTGTCCTGCCAGGATTTCATAAAAGGTGACGCCGAGGGAATAAAAGTCGGTGCGGTAATCGATTACCCGGTTCATTCTGCCGGTTTGTTCGGGCGACATATAGGCTAAAGTGCCTTCTAAAAAATTAGGATTTTTATTCGGAACGTTTTCCAGGTTTGATGCAGTTGAGATGCTAAAATCTATGAGTTTAACTTGTCCAGTAGCTGGATTAAAAACTATATTAGAGGGGTTTATATCTTTATGAATTACATTTTTACCATGAATTTCTCCCAAAGTTTCAGCAACTTTGATGGCAGTAGTCAGAAATCCTAAAACTGTAAATTTTTGGGAAGCCATAAAGATTTTTAAAGATTCGCCCCCAAAATCTTCTAATATCATTGCCAGACTATTTCTAACCTGTTGCAACTTGTAAACTTTAACAACTCCGTCCAGCAGGTTTAAGTTGGCAGTAATCTCATATTCGCGCTTGTATCTATTCAGTTCTTCAGGAGTCGGATAGTCTTCTTTGATAAGTTTGATAATAACAGGTTGGTTGTCCTGCTCGTTGTGGCCGCGGTAAACCAGGGAAGTGCTGCTTTCATAAATGAGAGCGAGAACTGCAACGCCGGGAATTGCCATCATAGTTGGGTTCTCTCAAATTAGGTGTGCTTGGTCAATGTTACAGGACTTACGCGCGGCGGGCTAGAAACCCAGTTTCTTCGTCGCTAGTCGTTGACGAACCCAAGATTTTCTCGTATAAGCCGGGTTTCTTTTCGTAAATCCTATGCTATTCTTCATTATCACTCAAGAGCTATCTTTTGGGATGTGTGGGAAGGCAGGCCTTGACAGCAAAGAGCTGCTGCTGACAAAAGCGCGCTGGGGCTTTCATCACCTCAGCAGTTAGGTTAACAAGAGGGCAAATACAGGATTTGTGCCAGGATTTACTCTGACGCTCGATCGCCACCCTGACAACTAAATCATCTCAGCTTCCAAGGAATTGCTTGATCTTAGCCGCTGACCACCACATCCGGTGAAAATACGCAAGTGCTGAAAGATTTATTTTTTTCGGTGAAAATGCGCAAATTGCTGGTGCTAAAAAAACTGGGCGGTGCAAGTTTTAACTGCAATTCGCGACCGAGGCGCTGAGGGAAGTAATACCCTTTGAGATTTGAGATTTTAGGTTAAAGAATTGAATAATGGGGAATGACTGATGAGTATCAGGCTTTGGAGCACGAGCCTGCCGTTGCATTCTTTTTTTTAAAACTGGTGTAATGGCGTTTTGCCGATCGTGCAGTGTTGCTTCGGCAGCCGTAATTTCCCTCCATTCTATCTGTTCTGGCCGATCGATTAACAAGTCTAACTGACCGTTTGAGCAGAGTAAATTTGACAAAAAATGCAGAATTATTGCACCTTGTCTGGTGCGCGGCAGCGAACCCTAGGGCGATAGGATTTACCTAGGTCTGAAGAAAATTTGAGGAAAGATTAAGAATTATTGCCATAAAACTAAGGTCAATTTGTTGGAATTACGAGCCAAATCCCAACCAGGTAAAGCGTTTGACCATTTCCCAAATCTGTAAATCCTCAGAAAGTTACTATTTCTCAAGGATTCATCCGGTGAGAAAATCAGAAACAACCTTAAAATTTAGCAGTGATGGCCCGATCGGGCAATTCTCAACCAGCACCAGGAAAATACCTATGAAATTGGCTTATTGGATGTACGCAGGGCCAGCCCACATCGGCACTTTGCGCGTTGCCACTTCCTTCAAAAACGTCCATGCGATCATGCACGCACCGATTGGAGACGACTATTTCAACGTCATGCGTTCCATGCTGGAGAGGGAACGGGACTTCACCCCGGTGACTACCAGCGTCGTTGACAGACACGTACTCGCGCGCGGTTCCCAGGAACGAGTGGTGGACAACATCACCCGCAAAGACAGAGAAGAGCACCCGGATTTAATCGTGTTGACTCCGACTTGCACCTCCAGCATTCTGCAAGAAGACTTGGAAAACTTCGTGGAGCGAGCTCAATTGGATGCCAAAGGCGATGTATTGCTTGCCGATGTCAACCATTACCGCGTCAACGAACTGCAAGCTGCCGATCGCACCTTAGATCAAATCGTCCAATTTTACATTAACAAAGCCCGCAAAAAAGGCGATTTAGTAGAAGCCAAAAGCGAAAAACCATCTGTCAACATTATCGGTATGTCTACGCTGGGTTTCCACAACCAGCACGACTGCACCGAGTTGAAGCGTTTGATGGCAGATTTGGGCATTGAAGTCAACGAAGTTATTCCCGAAGGTGCTTCGGTTCACAACTTAAAAAGACTGCCGCGCGCTTGGTTTAACTTGGTTCCTTATCGGGAATTGGGGATGATGGCCGGGGAGTATTTGCAAAAAGAATTCGGCACGCCGATGGTGGATATTACGCCGATGGGTGTGGTGGAAACTGCGCGCTGTATCCGCAAGATTCAGCAAGTTTTGAATGCTCAAGGTGCGGATGTTGATTACGAAAATTTCATCGACCAACAAACGCGGTTTGTGTCGCAGGCTGCTTGGTTTTCGCGATCGATCGACTGCCAAAATTTAACCGGGAAAAAAGCCGTCGTATTTGGCGATAATACGCACGCTGCGGCGATGACGAAGATTTTGGCTCGCGAGATGGGAATCCACGTTGTGTGGGCAGGAACCTACTGCAAACACGACGCTGACTGGTTCCGGGAACAGGTTAGCGAGTATTGCGATGAAGTGCTGGTGACGGACGATCACGGGGCGATCGGAGATGCGATCGCCAAAGCGGAACCTTCGGCAATTTTCGGCACGCAAATGGAACGCCACGTAGGTAAGCGGTTGGATATTCCATGCGGCGTAATTGCTGCACCGATTCACGTCCAAAATTTCCCGATCGGCTACAAGCCATTTTTGGGTTATGAAGGCACTAATCAGTGCGTAGATTTGGTCTACAATTCCTTCACTTTGGGAATGGAAGACCACTTGCTGGAAATCTTCGGCGGCCACGATACTAAGGAAGTGATTACGAAGGGAATTTCGGCTGATTCTGATATGGGTTGGACGAAGGATGGACAGGCAGAATTGAATAAAATCCCCGGTTTTGTGCGGGGTAAGGTGAAGCGGAATACTGAGAAGTTCGCGCGCGATCGGGGGATTGATAAGATTACCGTTGAGGTGCTTTACGCAGCGAAGGAATCTGTCGGCGCGTAGTTTGGATTGCGGTAAGGGCATCTCTTGTGGATGCCCTTGCCGATCTATAAAATCTTGGACAGATATCTTTCAACCCTTAATTTTGGAATTACTTCAGTGATGTTGAGAAGAAAGATTTCAGCATTAATTGCAATTGCTCTTATTGGCGGAACCGTTTATCTTGGCTTTCAGTCGGTAAAAGATAATCGTTTTGTAATTTGGTTCGGTCTTGCCTGTGCTATTGTCGCCCCCGTTGGTATAAACTTATTTAGTTACGCAATTAGCAGTTCTGATAGGGAAATCATACAGCAGCTTGCTAAAGTTCCAGAGATCGAAAGGTTAATAGAGCAGGCTAAAACTCAGGAGGAAAAGATCCAAGTTCTCGAAGCAGAACGTTCACGACTTGCAGAAATTGTAAAAATTGAGTCGCGGCGACAAGCAGCGTTGGATAGGATAAATAGCTTGGAGGGTGATGCTGTGAGGATTTTAGCTGAACTCGAAAATCTTGATAGAGAACTAATTTTAATAGATGAGCAGGTTGGCGAAAGTGCTATAAGTGAGGAAATTCGACGTTTAAGGGAACGTATAAAAGCTCGTGAAGATGGAGATTTCATTCTCCGACTTGGTTCTAGAGTTTATCGCATTGACCGAGATATTATCGCAGTCTTACCTTTCGGACTTGGAAACCCATTAATTGCATATTTCGCAGAAATGTTGGCAAAGGCAGTGCTACCTAAACAGCGTCGGTAAAAAGGTTTAGCTGTACGGATGTATCCAATAAAAAGTTTATTCTTGAATAAATTTCTCCATTATTTCTGCCCGCATTTAGTCAGATTCATCTTCCGATATTGCTTGATATTCCAAAAGCTGTTCTCCTCGGATAATCCACAATTTACCCGCAACTTCTGCGGCATCCAATCCGCGAATTAATATTTCTACTGCCGCTGGCAAATCTTGCGGTTTCGATTGAGAAGGCAGACGCAGTAACACAATCCCAGAATAATCAGAAGGATTGTAGCGGAGGCGATTGCCAAACCCCCTATCCAAAGTCACCAAACATCTATCTTCCCTCCGACATATATCAATTAATAATTCATCCGGTGTGGAACTCAAATTTTGTTCCCGTACAGTCGCAACATCATGGCCAGCCAAACGTAACATCGAAACAACGCGGATGCTGCCCAAATTTTCATCAAGTTTTAACTTCACTTTAAAACTACCTTTTTTTCACCCAGAGGAATTTCGACATAATAATCTCTTGCCAACTCAGCCCCATAAGCAATACAAGCCAAAACGTCTTCTCGTTCAATTCCCGGATATTCCTCAAGCAATTCTTCCAAAGTCATGCCGCTAGCTAGAAAGTCAAGAATCAGAGAAACCCAGATGCGATGGCCGCGAATACAGGGTTTGCCAAAGCAGATATTCGAGTCGATTGAGATGCGAGACAGTAAATTATTTTGAGTCATGTTTTTTCAATTAGATATTTTCCATCTTCGGGCATATCGGGAATAATTGTATCGCAATTAATCAGTTCTTGATTTTTTATTAATGATGCTTTGACGACTAAGACTCCACCAACATAATGAACCTCGCACTCTTCATCCATATTTGCTGGTTGGCTGTTGCCAGTTTCCTCTGGCGGCGAAGCTACTTCCTGCTTTCTCCGCTGCCATAACAGGAAATCAGCAAAGTTGAGGATTTCTTGCAGTTCGATTTCAGAGAAATTTTTCAGTTTGTCAACAATTTGTTCTTGCAGAGGTAGCACGGCTATTTTTTCCTTGCTTAACACGACCGCTAGATTCAGTTTAACATGAGGCAGGAGCGAGATCCCTTCGCCCTTTTCCCACCAAGTACGTGAAGCGAAGGTATCCCGAAGGGAATCGCCCTCACTCCTCATTTTGACTATCTTCTTGCTCAACTTGCTCAAAATTCACTTTCTTATAAATAGCAGATAGAGGAACTTCTAACTGGAAGGAATTAAACACTAAAGCCGTATCTTCCTCGTCATACTCGCTATACAACCATCTTTTATTCTCGGTTTTAGAATACTGCTCGATTTTGATTTTTGTTTGGTCAATCAGAATGTATTCTCGAAAAGAAGGAATAGTTTTGTAAAATGCAAACTTGTCAACTCGATCGTAATTTTTAGTAGACTTTGATAAAACTTCCACAATAACTTGAGGATTGGTAATCGTGTCAGTGCGATTATTGCGGTACTCAGGTAGCCCAAAAATTACCATTACGTCTGGATAAGTGTACAGTCGCACTTTTGGTATCCACAGACGCACGTCACCGATGAAGACATCATACTCTTGTTCTGGAAGAGCGACATTTAAAGCAATGTAAACGTTTCCTGCGATCCGATTGTGATTCGTAGATCCGCCTGTCATAGGAATAATTTCCCCGTCGAGATATTCGCTTTTGTACTCTGCTGTTTCTTCCAGTGCTAAATATTGCTCTTCTGTGCAGTAACGTTGCTCGGTTGTTTGCAAAGTGCCTGTCATCTTGATGTTCTCCCGCAAGGATGTTGAACAAATATTTCTTTTAAGTGCGATCGCTCACTTAAATGATAACCTGCATTTCCAAAAAAGCGATCGCCCTTATTCCTCGCCGCTTTCTTCTGGCTCATTTTCCGCCTCAAAATCCACCTTCTCATAAACATCTGCCAGCGGCACTTCAACTTGAAAGAAATTAAAAACTAGCGCCGCATCCTCCTCATCGTACTGACGATACGACCACCGCTTGTTGGCCAACTTACAATACTGTTCTATATAAACCTGAGATTGGTCAATCAGAATATACTCTTGAAATGTCGGCAGCGTTTGATAAAACTTAAACTTATCACTGCGATCGTAAGCTTTCGTAGATTTCGATAAAACTTCCACAATCACTTGAGGATTCATCACCGTATCCTGGCGATTATTGAAATACTCAGGTTTCCCCGGAATTACCATCACATCGGGATAAGTATAAGTTCGCTTTTTCGGCAGCCACAGACGCACGTCGCCCATGAAAACATCATAGTCAAGTCCCTTAAGAGCAAGACGTAATGCTATGCTCATATTCAGGGCAATGCGATTGTGATTTGTAGTTCCACCTGTCATTGGAATAATTACTCCGTCGCGATATTCACTTTTGTACTCTGCTGCTTCTTCCAGGGCTAAATATTCTTCTGGAGTGAAGTCGCGCTGTGCTGTTGGCTGTTCTGTTACTTGTAGAATAGCTGTCACGGTTTTTTCCCCAACTCAATTGATATTTTGCGTCTAGTTTAACATTGCCCGAAATTGCGATCGCCCTTCTGAAACCAAGGACGATCGCACGCTTATCAACTCGCAACCAAAATTAATCGATCGGATCGAAAACTAAGGTCAATCGAGCAGCCGGAAGCAGTTGTTTGAGAACTCGCAAATGACCCTCTGCATCAGACCAACTGCGAAACCGACCGACAACGACCCTTTGTAGATTTGGAAGCAAACGAACCACGATCCACGGTCTGAGACGTTTCTCATACGGCATAATAGGTGTATCTCCTTGTTAATTGGAGCCATAGCCAGTCCTGAGCCCTCGGAAAGCATCGGACTGGCTTTTGACTTTTGCATACTTAAGTTTAATTCAAATAAAGCGGTTTGACAACCGCAGCGGTCTATTGTGCAACTGTTACAGTCTATACAGCCCAAAAATTGACCTACAAGGTGCTAGCATCTGCCTTGCAAAGGTTGTGAGCAGTTAAACAGTGATCCGGTGGAGATTAGCAGTTGTCATGGCCGATCGGAATATCAGTAATAAGGAACTGGCTGTCCTAACCGGCATGAATCCCAGGTCTATTTCTCGGCTCAAAACTCGCCGTTACCTGACCAGAATAGACGCAGCAACGTTGAACGTTCTCTGCAAATCACTGAATTGCAAGCCGGGAGACTTAATGGATTACGAAGAGGACAATCCCGATCGAGCCTGAAATTTGAGGGCACAAGCGATCGCACTGTTTTGAGGTGATTTGTACGATCGCCCTCCCTCAAACAAGCGGGCGATTCCCTTCGGGATAGCTTCGCTTCACGCACTTCAATAACTCGCAACCAAAATTAATCGATCGGATCGAAAACTAAGGTCAATCGAGCCGCCGGAAGCAGTTGTTGGAGAACTCGCAAATGACCCTCTGCATCAGACCAACTGCGAAAGCGACCGACAACGACCCTTTGTAGATTCGGAAGCAAACGAACAACGATCCACGGCTTGAGACGTTTTTCATACCGCATAATAGACGTATCTCCTTTGTTGATGGGAGCCATAGCCAGTCCTTGCTTTTCCACGGCGGGGGACTGGCTTTTGACTTTGCACCTGTGGTGTGCTGTACAAATTATTGCAGAAAAGGCCCTCATTGGTAGCAGAAAATTACTAAAATAGCGTTATAACACCGCGATCGGCGTAAACTTGTATGATTGGGAGCGTTCGCAAACAGTAAATATTGACAGTGAGCAAGCGCGTTCACATCACACTCCCCGACTACATCTATGAATCCTTAGAACTGTGGGCCGATCGGCAAGGTAGACCCACAGCTAGCTTGATAGCTTTTATCGTTGAAACAGCGGTGTTAGAAGCCAAAAAAAAGGGAGATATACCTTCTGGGTCTGAAAAGCCCAAAAGCGACACGTAAAGACTTCCCTCGTGGGTTGCGGGTGCGTGTCGCGCGATCGCACTTATCGAAATTGATAAAAACTAGCATCCGCAATTACGGTGGCAAAGCAGGAACTGGCATTGATGCGATACAACTTGAATTGGGTACTGAACTGCGCGCCAAGGCTCTGCTAGACCCCACAGCAGGTGATTTTGCAGAGGCGATCGAGGTATTTGCACGGGAATATTTGCCTCAATCGAAATTGTAGGACTTCGCGATCGACTCGATCTCGCTTGTCTGCGGAGGCAGACTTAGTTTGTGCGATCGCGTTGCTAGCAGTTTCAACCGCCAAATAATCTAAAAATAAAAAAACCCTCCCCAACAAGGAGAAGGGAGGGTGAAAATACAGGTAGAAATTTAAGTTTTTGCAGAATTAACAATAAGGAGTCACATCCTCGCCGCACTCGTCAGCCAAATAACACAAAGCACGAAAGCGAATCCCAACGACTTGTTCGTAAAGCGGATTTAACTTGCACATAGGGGGAATGGAAAATAAAGTGCGAGCGCCAATTTTGACTTCTCGCTCAAACGGACACTGGCTGGGAATAAATTTACACAGCAACCGAGCCAACTTTTGACTTTTAATAGCAGTGTTATCAAGCCATTGTTTTAGCGGATGCAAGGGGTCAAAGTGTGGCTTTTGACCGTAAGGTTGAGAATTTGTAGCGACATTAACTGCGGTTTCTTGTTTGCTAAACCCTACCCAATGTGGCAGAGTTCGGTAGGAGACTGTATGCTCAAATACGTTCATTTTGCTCTGTTCCTCTTTTATAACGAGGTGCCAAGAACTCTTTGTAGAGCTTGTGCGATATTATCTACAATCAGTATCTACAGCATCTCGTTTGGCTTTACCGGATTGAACTTCTTAAATTAATGACTTTATGCGATCGAAGTAGTTCCTGATTTTTTTTATAGACGGTGTGCGATCGAAAAAGTGTCCTCATTTCAAGCCCAACAATTGATTGATAGGGTAAAAATTCTGTCTTCTACTTTTTAGCTTCAACCTTCGGTTGACTCTCCTTTTGTAGTTCAATTACAATTGTGACGCATCGAGGTGAATTATCCTATACGTGAAAATGCGGAACTTTTAATAAAACTTATCATATTTCTAAATAAGCTCTGCTGCAAACAACCCTGAAACCCCGCCCCAACTATCTTTGCTCGCGATCGCTCAGAAACTTCTACAATGAGAAATAATCGGTATCACCGCCCTCACCACCCATGAGCAACCCAGAAACCAAAGCTATCACCCGCGAATTGCAAAGCCACGCCGCCATTCTCGGCGGCTTCGTCTCCCTTCTCTGGATTATCGAAATTGTCGATGTCTTCCTGTTCCGAGGCAGGCTGAATGCCTACGGAGTCCGCCCCCGCAGCATCGACGGACTTCAAGGCATCCTGTTGATGCCTTTTCTGCACGGCAGTTTTGCTCACTTAGCCGCCAATACCCTCCCTTTAGTGACATTGGGTTGGTTGATCATGCTGCGAGAAATTAGCGACTTTTTTATCGTGAGTGCCGTAACCGTGCTAGTCAGCGGATTCGGAGTTTGGCTGACTGGCGCGCCCTATTCCGTTCACATTGGTGCCAGCGGATTAATCTTTGGTTACTTCGGCTTCTTGCTGCTGCGGGGCTATTTTGAACGCAGCTTTACCTCTATTTTAGTATCTTTAGTTGTCGGTTTCTTCTACGGCAGTTTAATTTGGGGAGTTTTGCCATCGCAGCCGGGAGTTTCCTGGCAAGCGCATTTCTTTGGCTTTGTCGGCGGCGTATTAACAGCTCAACTTTTGGGACGGCAGAAACGGGAAATTAGCTAGGATTAGGACTTATGGTGCACGGTATCATCACCTTGGTTTATTGCCCCGAAGTTGTGTAAAATGATAGGTTTTTTGTCAAGAAACCAGGTTGATTTTCTAATAATTGCGTCTTCGACAGCAAGACTAACTGCTGACCAATAATTCAACGCGGGTCGGCAAGCACACTGTAAAAACCGAACCGCAACCTAACTCGCTTTGAACGTGCATATCGCCGCCCATCATCACGCAAAAGTGACGGCTAATAGTCAATCCCAAACCAGTGCCGCCGTACTTGCGCGTAGTTGAGGCGTCGCCCTGCATAAAAGCTTGAAATAAATGCTGCATTTGTTCGGAGGAAATCCCAATGCCCGTATCAGCTACGCGAAAAATTATTAAGTCGGAAGGTTCTGCTATTTCTTGAGTTGTTAAGCTTTGATGTTTAACTCTTTCAATGCAGAGGGTAATAGTGCCGTGTTCCGTAAATTTAGCTGCATTGCTCAGCAGGTTGAGCAATATTTGACGAGTTTTGGTAATGTCAGCATACATCACTCCCAAATCGCTACCACAATCAACTTCAAACTTATTATAATTTTTATCTACCAAGGGTTTGACAGTAGAAACTACCTCGTCAATTAAATTAACCGGGTTGAAAGTTTCTAAGTAAAGTTCCATTCGCCCGGCTTCAATTTTTGAAATATCTAGAATGTCGCTAATTAAAGACAGCAAGTGTTTGCCCGCCATTTGAATTTTGTGCAAGTCGGGGATAAAATCTTCGCAGCCTAAATCCTCGGCGTCTTCTTTGAGCATATCGCTGTAACCAATAATCGCATTGAGGGGAGTTCGCAATTCGTGGCTCATATTCGCTAAAAAGGCGCTTTTGGCTTGGCTTGCCGCTTGAGCTACTTGCGCTACTTTTTGGAATTCTTCTGCTAATTTGCGCTGAGTAATATCTTCAGCAATACCGACGATGCGGTAAATTTCTCCGGTTTGGCTGCGGACTGGAAAAGCCCGATCGCGCACCCAGCAAACTGAACCGTCCGATCGCACTACCCGATACTCCTCATCATAATCGCCCAGCACCTGTTTCTCAAAAGCAGCCTTGACGCGATCGAGATCCTCCGGGTGAATAACATCCCAAAAAGCCTCCGGTTCTGAGTGCAAACTCTGACAGCTCAAATTCCATATTTTCTCGCAAGCAGGGCTCACATAAACTAGCTGCTTTTGATTGGGTTCTCTAATCCAAAATACCTCATGAATATTTTCTGCCAACTGACGAAACCGCTCCTCGCTGGCCCGCAACTGCCCCACAGCACTGTGAAATTCGGTCACGTCCTGAATCAGCGATGCTACCCCGATAATGCTGCCGTCAGCATCAACTAAAGTGGTATTGTACCACTCGCAAAGAATAATTTTGCCGTCCTTTCTGATGTTCTCGTTAATGCTACTAATTCCTCCTTGATTAGTTAGCAAAGTGATAGATAGTTGCGTGACATACTCCTTAGCACTTTCAGGAACTATTAGATCGACTCCGTGGCGTCCCATTGCTTCCAAGCGGTTGTATCCAAAAATTCTTTCCGCTGACAAATTCCATTCCGCTACTTCAAAGTTTAGATCCCATTCAATCGCCCCCAAAGGAGTTTGGTGAAGATGGAGAGCCAGTTTTTGCTGCGATTTCTTCAGAGAAATAATTAATTCATTTTTGTCGGCGATCGCAGATTCCACCCGATCTTCGAGAGTAGTAAACGACTCTTCTAATTGACCGGCCATCGTATTAAAAGAGCGAGCCAGGACACCCACCTCATCCTCCCGCTCTACAGACGCCATCAAGCGGGGATCTACCGCCATCCCGTCCCATTCTCCCCGCGACAAAGCCTCCGCAGCCTTGCTCAGACGCTGAATCGGTACAACAATCCACCTAGAAGTCAGAGCGCCAATCGCCGTTGCCACCACCAAAGCACCGAAACACAGCAACACTGTGTAGCGAGTGTTGGCATTAATCCTTTCCATAAAATCGGCTTCAGGAACAGCCACCACAATCAACCAATCGAGGCCCCTGCTGTCTGAGAGCGGCGTCACCTGTAGAAATTGTCGTTGACCGTCGATCGTAAAATCTAACTGACGAGATCTGTCAATTTTGCGCAAATCCCCGAAGCGTTCTGTCAAATAGCGGGCGGTCGATCGAATCAGAAAATTCTTGCTGCTGGCTGCCACAATCCGTTTCGGAACGCCGTTGCTAACAATAAATGGCGGTTCCAGAGTAGAATTGGCTACCAATTGCCCAGACCTTTCTACAATAAAAGTCTGTCCTGATTTGCCAATTTTTAGAGTTTTCAAGAATTGACTTATCTTGGAAAGTGTCAAGTCAGCACCCAGGATTCCTATCAGTTTCCCATCCTCGCCGTAAACTGGCTGAGCAGCCGTAATCGCTAGTTTGGGAGCGTCAAAATAAGTATAAATTTTACTCCAAGTTGCTTTGCCTGCCCGCACCGGAGCTATGTACCAAGGTCGGACGCGGGGGTCGTAGTTGAGAGTAGTTTTTAATAGCTGGGTTGGTTCTCCGAACTCTGACGGCGCGTAGCTGTAAAAGTTATAGCCCGTAGATTGATTGGAAATCTGAACTTGCAACTTGCCGTCGTCGAGGCGTTCAACTCCAATAAAATCTTTTTGTTGGGAGGCGAATTGAATGTAGCTAATTTTATCAAAGGTTTTGATTTGTTTGGAGAAGTAGCGTTGCAAATTCTCAGCATCCTGCACGTTCAAAATGCCGAGACGGATGGCATCGAGATTGAGCTGATTGATTTGGTGGGGTGTTTTGATATAAGTATAAATATGTTGTTGGATACGCGATGTGACTTCTGTCCGCAGTTGTGTGGCAACATCATTGACTGCTATGCGCCCGTTCCGCAGAGACAGCCACCCCGTCAACCCTACAGCAGCGAAAGTCTGGAGGGCAAAAGGCACAACAAGGACGATGCGAATTGGCACTTTGCCTGACATTTTTAAAATTTGGTCGGTCAAATATCTGATTGGCATGATGAAGCAGAAATATTACGAACCCACAACATTTCAGTAAAGTAAAGCCTGACGAGGGCAAATTTTGAAGTTGAGATGGTTTTAGTAGGCAAAGTGCTGTTAAGAGTTCGGAATTTGTCGCTGGTAATTTAATTTTTAACGACTGCCACCGCCATCTTAGCGCGATCGTCCCCTTTAAGAACAGGGGCGATCGAGATGAATGCACTATTAATCCTGGGATCGCCCTACACGCTCATACTATTATAGATTTGAGATGAAAGAATTAAACAATTGGGAAAGACTGATTCTGTAAGGGTTTAGAATTTGCCTGCTTTTGCATTCTTTTTTAAACTGGTATCTGAAACGGGTTTTTTTTAGCGTTTCGGCCTGCTGCAACGAACTATTTTCATGAAAAAAAAACTGGTGGATACCGGCCCGTGCCTCCAGCACTAACTATTTTTCCACTCCGGACGTGCGCTAATCAAACAAACCGAGTTTTTGGTTGACTCATTCCTGAAATGACGTATTTTGGCGTTTCAACCCGATTGCTGCGTCAGTTGTATTTTTCCGATAACGCTATCCAAAGTTATAAGTTTTACCGGAACTTTAATTGATATCTCCACAAGCAGCTACTTTTGATAGAGTGCAACTTAATTCCGGCTGAGTACAATAAGCATAGTAGGATGCAACTAGCGGAGGCATGGATGATGAACGCAGTTATTGCTACTCTTGGCACTGCTCTTGGACTGAGTTCAATTTTTATCGGTTTGACCCCGGCGGTTCTCGCCCAACAAAGACTGCAACCAGCGCCCCAAAATTCGGAAACGACTTTATCTGGGGACTCGTTGAGGACTGTGGAGGACAGAACCGTAGACTCGGACTACCAAAACTTGATTGGTGAACCAGAAACGGCGGCTAATTCTGCTAGAAGGGAAAGAAGCTTGGGCGACACATTTCGCCTCAAAATCGATGGGCCATTGGAATTTATCACTACTCCTTCGGACGCCCAGCGTCAAGGAAATCCTTTACCTCCCAAACAAACCGACAGTGGCACAGAAGCGGGAGTTCAGCTTCAGCTAGGACTTTAGCAATTTTAAATTAATTCATTTGAAGCAAGCGATCGCGGAACCCAATTTTTGATGGTCGGAACTCTTGTGACTGCGATCGCCTTTTTTTATGAGTTTTATCACAAGTTTTGTCCCGTTTCCATCACACCACATCGCCGATTCTCAACAGAAAATTAGGAATATTAAACTTCTGATTCAGCCCGCTAAGCTACATATCTTTACAATATCGTATAAAACTGGCGGTGAAGGTGATGGGAAAGGCTCTACTGCTCGATTATTTGCGGGGGGAGTTGGCGATATCGAATTCTGCGATCGCCGTTGCTCTCCGACACGGTGAACAAGACGCCAGCCAACTGCCGATGGTTCTGTGGCAGTACGGATTAGTTACACTGGAACAGTTAAACCTGATTTTTGATTGGCTGGAAGCTCAGCCGATTTAGCAATTTAAAATCCTGAGTTGAAAAATATGGATATCGGATTGCAGATTTTTGACAAATAAAGCTTGCACAAACGATCGATCGTCGAAAAGTATGGGGTTAAGTCTGGAAGTTGAGGATTGGTCCGATCTTTTCGCTTTGGATAAAACACAAATATCCAGTAGGGACACAGCAGTGCTGTGTCCTAATTTTTCTTACAGATAGAGGTCAGGGACGGTATAAAACAAACCCCAGCAACTTTTAGGCTGCCGGGGCTTGTCTTATTTAATTTGGTGGCGGGAAGTGGATTTGAACCACTGACCTTCGGGTTATGAGCCCGACGAGCTACCAGGCTGCTCTATCCCGCGTCGCTTTGTCTGTCTTTCTAATATAAACATATCTTTCTGAAAATAGCAACCCCACAATCAAAAAAACTTTTGAGATTGTGGGAGGGGTTGCTGAAATCGGCTCAGAGTCTCGATCGCCCTAAAGCATCGAAACTTCCCCGATTACCTCCAAGCGCTTGAACTCGCTGAGTGTCAGGTAAGTCTCCGAAAGAGTTTCGGCGATCGTCGGAGTAATCCACCCCAACTGCTTGAGCAAGTGAATCGCCACAGCAAATTGAGCGCGCTTTCCTCCATCCGTAACCTTAATTGCCAAGCCCATGCCTTCGCCAACGCGGCCAATGCACTGCACCCCTTCGGCGCCGGACTTGCTCACCAATTCCCCTTGAGTCAAGCGCATCAGTTCTGTGTCAAATTTGCCCTCACCAGCAACCATTATCGGGTGATGAGTCATAGCGCGGACAATCCGTTCCATATCCACATTGTTGCCGGAGGCTAACTGAGCGTACAAAGACGCCATTTGCCCCAACTGCAACAGATAGGTAGGAGCGCCGCAGTCGTCACGAGCACTGATAAACTCTTCGGCAGGCATTGCCAGCAAGTCAGCCACTTTGCCCAAAATAAGCTGCTGGACAGGATGTTTGCGGCGTAAATAAGTGTCCAGAGGCCAGTGCAGTTGCTGGCAGACAGCCAGCATTCCGGCGTGTTTGCCGGAACAGTTGTATTGGAGGGCGCTCTTTTTGCCTTCGGGAATGGGGCATTGAAGTTTAGAGGGGTCAATGTCGCAGCGCCACAGGACGTTAAATACCTGGCGCGATTGCTCGATCGTACCTTGATGGGAACTGCAAATAATCGCTAAATCTCGATCGGTCAATTCGTAGCGTTCTAAAGTCCCAGTCGCCGTCACCGCCAAAGCTTGAAAAGGCTTGAGTGAAGAACGGACAAATGAGGCCGTTTCCGAGTTACCAGCAACCGACAAAACGCGGCCGCGGTTGTCACAGACAGCGGCCTGGGCACGGTGCCTCGATTCCACAATACCTTCGCGCAGCAATGTGACTTCCAGTTCGGGAGCTTGGGTTCGTTTTCCCCTTGTCATATCAATTTTAGATTTTAGATTTTAGATTTTAGATTGGGGTTCAGGAAGTTATGAGTTGCGAGCTGCCAGTTAAGGGTTATAAAGTTAATCTTTCTGCGATCGTTTCTCACTCATGCACTCCGTGTGCGTTGTTGGCTGTGGGCGGCAATCTCAAAACTCAAAACTCCCTTCCATTGGTGATTACAAACAACTCCAAGTTAGTCCCCCGGCAACCAGCAATACTGTCAAACCATAAAATGTCTGCCGCAGACGCCTGAGAATTGGTTCTAGTTGGTAGTTGACAATCAACTGGTCTTGAAGCAAAACTTCGGGAGTTTTAGGCCAAGATTGACAATCGTACCAGCCAGACTCTTCGTAGACGACCGTGGGATTTGAAAGGCGCGATCGCACGTAGAACCAACCCAAGTAGAGTCGCAGCAAAGCTAATCCTAGAATAAAACTGGCACCTGCGGCACCGCTGAGGACAAACTGAGCTGGATACTTGACAGGAGCAAAGCTAGAAGCAGCTATCGGCCCCGATACCAAGCAACTCCAAGCCCACACCCAAGCTAGTTTTGCCAGGTATCCGGGCCAATTGAGTGTTACCCAGCTAAAAAACCAGGATTCTTTAAGTTCTTGGTATTCATTGATCGGTCGCTGTTCTTGCGGAACGGGACAAATAGAAGCAGAAACGTTTTTCACATTAGCCATCCTCACGGCGCGGGGGAAAAGTCAATGCGTTCGGCGTGTCCCCAGAACGCTTCTAAATTGTAGAACTCCCGCTCTTGAGGCTTCAAGATGTGAATGATCGCGTCGCCGTAGTCCATGACGACCCAACTAGCGTCTGATAGGCCTTGTGTACGCAGTGGCAAGCGTTGCCACTCTTCCTCCACTTGATCTGCTATTGCTTGGGATATGGCTCGTACCTGCACGTTGGAAAATCCGGTGACGATCGCAAAGTAGTCTGCCAAGTAGCATACTTCTGACACCCGGAGCAATACAATATCAACGGCTTTGCGGTCATCGGCTGCTTGGGCAACGGTCATGATCAGGCCACGGGCTTCGTCTGAGGAGGTGCCGTCCGTTGCTGTAGACTGGGCCCTGGAGTATTCGAGTTGGGTTAGATCTGACATTAAGTGTTTAAGTTCCTAATTGATACGGTAAGGGGGAATCGGTGCGCTATTCGCTTTCGATTGTTGGCAGTGTGAGACGGGAAATAGGAGTTAGGTTGAAGCCAAAAGTAAGGACAGAATTTCTGGTGAATTTTACTTTCAACTTGTGATTTGTTTGATCGACTTCTTCGTCGAATTTCCTGTTTCCGGTGATCGAGCCATTTGCAGCGCCCAATTCCGCGTCAGTACGGTGCGGGGGTGGATGTAGCAGCGAGTTTCTAGCAAATATTTCAGAGAATAATCGCTAGTTTGCCACACGGCTGCATAAAGATTTTGCCAGCTTGCCTCGCGCAGTGCTTCTAGTTGGGCTGTGTTGCCCCGGCTTGGCTCTATAGTATCTGCTATGAAAACGGTACAACTGAGCTGGCTCATGTTTGGTCTGCCGAGGGTGTGATTGGCGATGGCGTCCAAAATTTCTCGATCGACCACCCCGAATTCGTCTCTAGCGACGATAGCGCTCGCGTCTGCGTGCAGCAAATGCGGGTGTGCTTCCAACACTGAGTCTAACTCTAAACCTTCCTTCTGGGCTATTTGCAGCAGCAGTTGAGGTTTGAAGTATTTTGCCAAATCGTGCAACAGTCCTGCCGATCGGGCTTTTGCTTCGTCGAGGCCGTAATGGCGAGCCAAGTCACCTGCTACCTGTTCGACTCCGAGGATATGTTTGATGCGGGCAGCAGGAACGCGCTCACAGAGCCAAGCTAGGACGTTTTCGCGCGCGGGTGCAAGTGCCAAGTATTAACTCCAAAATTGTATGAGCTACTATTTTAGCGTTTTGTTTCGATCGGCTGCGGTGTCGGGCACACAGGGTTGTGGGCATATCTGGGATGGGAAAGGGCGAAGGGGGCGATCGGCTGTTTGGGAGATACGTTTCTGGTAACTCCTGGAATATTCAAAACAGTCCCTACCTGAACAATTAGTCTAATGGACTTGCTATTTTTGGTACTTATCTCATTTTTTCTATTTTTAGTCAGTGCCATCAAAGGTTATTTTGTCGTTGAGTCGCTGCTAGCTTCTCTGGGAATTTTTATGATTATTTTCTTAATTAAACAGAAAAAAATATTCCTCAAATTTTTAATCAAAATGGCTGTAACGGGAAGTCAAAAGTCTTTTTCAGTAATCTGTATTTTACTTTTAATCGGGGTAGTCAGGGCTTTCTGGGTGGCGGTAGGGACAGTTCCATTTCTCGTATAGTGGGGAATTAAATGGCTCAACCATCAGTATTTTTTTTTTTTGCATTTATCTTAACCAACGTAAGGATTCAGGTCATGTGAAAAGCAGTAAAACCTATACGGTGTAACCATTTGATCGAATAATCATCAAATATCCATTCTTATTAAGAAACCCTGAAAGCTTTTAGTTTCGTACAAGAATGAGAATTAAGCTGTTGATTTAGCGAAGGCTTTAATTCTATAAGTCCTTCTGTGACTACGTTTCAGATACCTGAATCCTTACTAACCAACGTTATTTCTGTACTGCGAGGAACATCTTTTGGCAATCTAAGTAGGCACGGTTTCAAGCGCTTATCTTATTTTGGCAAAGGCGCCAATATTTTCTCAGCATGACTCGCTGCCACCGCCGCAAATAAAGCTTCATAATGATTCAAAGCTTCCTCAAATCCGTAATTCTCCACAGCATAATTTCTGCCTTGCTCGCCCAACGCATCCACCTTAGCAGGGTGCAAGTACAAATCCTCAACAGCCTCCGCCAAAGCCTGCGGATCTTCCGGCGCTACCACCACCCCGCCACCGCTTTGCTGCACTGCTTTCTGGGCCGTACCAGTTTCGGGAACCGACGCCAAAATTGCCCTGCCACTGGCGAGAATTACTTGAATTTTTGAAGGCATATTGAAGTTAGTAACGCGGCGCTTTTGTACGACTAAACTAACATCAGCAGCAGCTAACAATTCGGGCAATTTTTCTCGCGGTTCAAATGGTAGCAGCATTACATTATTAGCTTTGTAAGTTTCGCAATCTTGTTGCAAGCGCGCCAAGGCTGTTGATTCCCCCACAATTACAAAAGCGATTTCGGTTATGTGTTTCAAACGAGCCGCTGCTTGGACAACTGTTTGCAAGCCTTGAGTTAGGGCAATATTGCCAGCATAGAGAACGACAAATTTGCCCTTGAGTTTGTGAGTTTCTCGAAATGAGTTACTTTCCTTGGGTAAGGGCCGAATGAAATTGACATCAACCCAATTGGGAACGCAAACTATTTTTTCCGGGGGTACTCCCTGAGAGTGCAATTTTTTGATAAAACCGCTGTCGATGACGCTGACTTGGCTGGCTGTGCTGTAGGCCAATTTTTCCAAAGCGTCAGCAATGCGAACTAGCAGTCCGTTTTTTTTGACCAAGCCGACGCGCACGGCTGCTTCTGAGACGATATCCTGAACGTTGAGGACGATCGGGCAAGCGCGAATCCAGCCGTAAAAGGCGACTGGGACGCAAATCGGTAAAGGGGGCATTGTCGAGAAAATCACATCGGGACGCCAGCCTCTGAAGGCTTGGACGGCGCTGGAGACGACAAAACTGCCGTCTAGCACAAGTCGGTCTAGGAGGCTGGGGTGGGGGCCGTTGACGCGCAGATAGCTGCGCTGAATTGTGACGCCGTTGTGTTGTTCGGTGAGGTAAAATTTGCCCTCATATTGCGGATAAATTCGGCGCTGCGGATAGTTGGGCATTCCTGTGACGACTCGGACTTGGTGGCCCCGCTTGACTAAGCCTTGCGCTAGTTCTGTCATCAGGGGGGCAATGCCGATCGGCTCTGGATAGTAGTTATATGAATAAATTAGAATACGCATAATATTTATTTTGAAGCAAATTGTCCTCCAGCCGCGTGCATCGAGCCTGCACCCGCAGAATTGCAGAGGATGTGGTTGGGTTCCGGGTAGGACAATAGGGGAGCGAGGGGATCTTCCACTCCTTGCGAAAGAAGCCGCCCTGACCGGGCGGGTATCGCGCCCTCAGGTAATATTTTTTCGCATTACCAGGCAGTTTCGGCGATCGTCGGTACGGATATACCGAAGCTCGTCTGTGAGCTTGTACATGAACACCAGTCCCCTTTCTCCTTCTCTGTCCAAAGGATCGCGCTGCTCTTGCATGATCGAGTGCAGCTTTGCTTCTAAGTTGAAGGGTTGACCCCTGTCCCAAATCCTAATTTCTAAGTAATCGGCAAACACTTTTACCTCAATGTCTATGGGCGTCGCGGGGGGCAAGTTCTGGTGAGCGTGGCGGACAGCGTTTGTAAAGCCTTCGTTGATTATCAGCCGGCACTGCCACCAGAAATCCGCTGGCAGCAGGGGCAAAACGATATTCTCCAACCATTCCAAAACGGATGTTAAAGCATTCAGGTCTGTTTCAACCTGAAGGTGCTGCTCAGCCTTTGGTTGCTTGTCTTTCATCTTTCTTCCCCCTGGTCGGCCCCCACCACCGCTGTACTCAGCGCCGGAGGGAGAGAAAAAGGAGGGCAAGGTCTTGGCAACATATTAGTTAAGTCAAGCTTGAGTTGAAGAAGCCCGTTTTGCCTCAAGGTGAGCATTCCTTTCGCACCATTTACTCGCACAGCAAATGAGAGACTTCCGATACTGTAACCCGCCTCGGTAGGGCGTTTAAATAGGGATAATTCCCGAGTCAGCTTGCGAGGCAGTGATTTAAGCTTCGACCGTGTTAGCAGTCGGTACTTTTCTAAACACAGGTGAGTTCTTCTCATCCTCGAAAATCATGCTGGGATCATTCGAGTATGACCTCGAACTGGCTAATTGCTAATTATTAATGCTCTGATTGCAGAGCTGGCAACTAGCTGTGCATTTTCTGGGCGTGTGAATTTTAACACTTAATGCTAACGTAGGTATCGCTAGCTATCGTCTGCTTGAGTAAGTATCGAGTTTGAGTTCCCGCTACCCGTCGGCAACAGAACCTGAAAGTTTAGCGGTGGGTTTTTGACCGTTCCTACACAGCGCCACTATTTTTGTTAAACAGCACTGTTACGGTTTTAACAATTAGTTTCAAATCATACATCAGGCTCCAGTTTTGTTGGTATTTTAAATCTAAACGGATGACATCTTCAAAATCGCGGACTTGAGAACGACCGTTGACTTGCCATTCCCCTGTCATCCCAGGTTTGACATCCAAACGCTGCCACTGAGGGACTTCATAACGCTCAACTTCGTCTGGGGTAGGCGGTCTAGTACCGACTAGACTCATTTCGCCTTTGAGCACGTTCCAAAACTGCGGCAGTTCGTCGAGGCTGGTTTTGCGTAAGATGCGCCCGACTTTAGTAATCCGTGGGTCGTTGTCATTTTTGAAAAATGCGCCAGAAGCCTGGTTTTTGATTTGGGCTTTCATGGCTTCGGCGTTGGTACACATCGATCGAAATTTCCAAATCCGAAATTGTCTGCCCATCCACCCACAGCGGGTTTGACCGAAAAATATCGGGCCGGGATCGTTGATAGTGATAGCTGCTGCTATGGGTACGAGCAAAATTCCTGTAATCATCAAACCGACTATTGCCCCAACGATGTCTATCAGCCGCTTCACCCACGATTGCACTGAGGGGTGGGTCATCGGTAGCTGATTGTCCGAGGGGTTTGTCTCTCTGGGAGTTGAGGTTGCAGAGGGCTGCTCGATCGTCAGCACTTGATCTAGGCTGGTAAGAGCAAATACTGCCATCACCTGCGGCTTGAGGCTTCGGAGCACCAAGTCGCTGCCGCGCTGTTTGGCAAATTTCAGATTGCTGACTAACGCACCGATCCCGCTACTGTCGATGAATGTCGTATGACTGAAGTCTAGGACAATTTTGCTGGGAACGGTGTTTCCAGAGAAAAGTTGCTGGCAGGTTGTCTTGAAGTTTACGGCTTCAAGTACGCTCAAGCGCACGGGTATGTGAACTGAGGGAATCTCGTCCAAGTACGTAACCCGAAAATCTGCCTCTGGGGTGTGACTGACCATGAAGTCCTAGTTTCAAATTTCAAGCTGATGTCTTTAGCCTATTCTGTCCTAGCAGCTCCACCTTTACCAAATTTTGTTGTTAAATTGTTGTTAACGTTGTTAACAAAAGGCTAGCTTTATACAAACTTTACAAAAATGCCTGAAAACTCTGCCGCCGAGCGTGATATCACAGGCAAATATAGACTTGAGCCTACGAGTCAAAGTTTTGGCGGAAAGATTTTTGAACGCAGCCGCTGCTAAACTTTGACATCGGAATCAAGATTTTTGTGGATTCACGCCAATTAATCTTGTCCTTAAGAAGAATTCGCCTGCGTGTGTTGCAGGGGATAGCGACCGCAGTTAACGGTTAACAGTTAACACGAAAGTCAACCTTTAACCGTTAACTGGAAAACCCCCGTACCAAGCGTCGGGGGATGAGGTTAAGAATTGTAGACGTTTTCTGACTGCGAAGTTTCGTGGGTGATGGGTTTGACTTTGGCTTTGGCTTTCGCTGCGTTGCGTTTGAGGGCTTGGAGACGAGCTTCGTATTTAGCCCGCTGCTGTTTTTTGGAGGTTTGCTCGATTAAGGTTTTTAAGGCACTGCCGAGGCTTTTGTAGGCGTTTGGGAGTGTGTAGCCGAAGCGGGTGGCGAGGGCGAGGGCTTTTTCGTCTGCGTCTACTGCTTCTTTTAAACTTTTCTCTCCGTTGTTTTTTTGGTAAAGTCTCCAGCCGGAGACGCCGCACAGGGATAGGGCCAGTATTAACAGCAAGCCGTCTTGCACCCAAAGTTCACCGACGGCGCCGCCTAAACCAATGGCGAGGGCTGCCATTTCCCAACCATCTCTGGGGATGGTGTCGTTTTGGATTCTGGCGACTTCGTGCCAAAATAGGAGGTTGCGCTGATCCATTGCTAGCTGTTCCCAGCGGATCAGGTCTATTTGGATTTCTACCTGGTCTTTGCCTATTTCTTCGCTCCGGATCAGGGTAGGATTAACTTCTATTGTTTTTTCTACTGTTACCCAACTTTGGAGTTCCGGGGGCAGTATATTTTTCAAGCGCCGGATCTCACTCATCTCGGCTCTTGCTGTAGAGGTTGCATAGGATGTCATAGCTCCGGCCTATTGATTTTCCAAAGGTTAATATGTGTCTATTTCTGGAGTATAGCAAACCTTGAATCCAAATATAGTCTAGCAACGGGGGTCGATCGACCACATACTTGCAATTTTACTTGATTTTAGTGTCTGGGGGCGATCGCAACTGCCGACTCGATCATTGACTTTCGACTATTTCATCAACGGTTCGATTTCTTGTCGCAATTTCGACCAAGCCGACAAAACTTCCGGCTTAGAAGTTATGCCTTGTTGAACTAAAACAACTCCGTCCAATACTTAAGCAATTCCGTACACACCTCGCCGTAGAGATTCATCGGTAAAACGCACCCTCCCAACTTTACCTCTGTCAATCGGAGCTTTTAAATTATTCTGCTGTAAATGCCACAAGTCCAGAAACTCAGAATCGACAGCAACACTTTTTTCGTCTTTCTCTATAAACTGCATCACTTGTAAACAAATTATTTTCGGGCTGTCAAAAGCTGAGAAACTCTAGCCACTCTAAATCATTTGTACAATAGAATCATATTTTGTTCACCTTAGTAAACTTGAATATTATAAAGGTAAAAATTAAAATAATTTCTTAAGTAGGTTAAAGTTCTGGAAATAAAATAACAGCATATAAGAAGATTCTTACCTTATATGCTCCTACTTTATGCAGCATTTTACTTTGAGCTATAAAAAGCGAATAAACAACAATTTATTGGGCATTTGGACGGTAATTTACCGTCGTTTTACTTTTGACAAGCTGCTGCATTTTTTGACCTTGAGGATAGCTAGCACCATCCCCTATCAAGAAAGATTCTGTTAAACATCAAGTGTTTTTCTAGTTTTGATATATTCCGCTTTTCTGGTTGAGATAGCCACTGGATGCGGAGAGCTGTTTCTTAGTTAAATAGCTTCGTTTTTAACGATATTTTAAAGTCGTGATTCCCGGCGAAGTATTTTCTGTGATTGTGTGCAATAAAAGTTGTTTCAACGTCTAATCTTTTTTAAAAGTAGCGCAAATTAAATTCGTGTAATATGAGTTTAACAGCTTGTTTTATGTTCCATTCGGGATCTATTTTTTATGGTAAATAAAGTGGTGCAACTCTTCTTTTTATCCCAACATCGTCTCTTTTTTTGCCTCGTTTAATATTCATTTTTTTCTCTTTTTTTGCTACATGAGCGCGATCGCCCACAGTCGGGTGTTCGATCGCGCACAGTAGCGAGTCGGAGCGCCCGCTGCTGGCACTAACTACTGGTCTATCCCCTTTCCTTCTTGCAGTGGCTCTTACCACTTTTCGGGGATTTACACACATCATTCAGACGCGATTTAAATGATTAAAGTGACTTGAGAAGACCACTTTCTAACTGATAAATTGCTGCCATGATTCCGCTTTCAGGATTTGTAAGCAGGGACTTTTTGACATCTTTCAAGTATTCTACAATGTGTTCTCGCAAAATCGGTCTTTCTACTTTGACTGTGTGATTGTAATCCCACAAATCCCAAATGATAATCCCGATGCCAACAATAGGGTCGATTAAACTTACTCCCAACTGACTAGCAACTGTACCGCCTGTTTTTGTGGCAACTTTGGCGGCGGCTTTGCTTGCAACTTTGGCGGTAACTTTACTACCAACTTTAGCTGCGACTCCCAAAATTAAGGGTTTAGCAACCAAGTAACCGCTACCGCCAACTAATACTTTTAATGATAAATTCGAGACGTTTCCTTTGTCGCTAATTGTGGTGGCAATATCGTTCAGATATTTGTCCCACTGTACTTGCGGTATATTATAATTGTTTTGAACTACTTTCACGTTCTTGCTAACTTCTGATATGTACAAATTAGCAGTATCTTGAGTGATTAATTGAAATCGCAGTTGAGCGTTTTTGGGAACCAGCACGCGGTTAGCAAATTCTCTTTGAAAGTCCTCGGTTAATTTTTCGGAAACAGCACGCGATGCTGCTGTCATATCAAATCTGTTGAGTACGGCAGATTTCACAAAATTAAAAGGTACGGTAAACTCCATCTTTTTTTGATTGAAGTAATCAAAGTACCAATCGAGGAAACTGTTGTCAACCCGCGCGATTACTTCAGTTTCCCATTTGTCCAACTCTTTAGATGCGAAAGTTTCGGCTGTTGTATGGGATTGTTGGATAGCGTTTTTAACGTCTTGGTTGACTTTGCTAAAATCGTGTGGGGGCGAGACTACAACTGCTGTGGTTCCGGTATTTGTTAGTGACTGGGAAATTAGAAAGTTACCTAATAGGGGAATGATGACTACTAGAATTACGATCGTCCAAATCATCGGTGTGACAGTTTTGATAAACTGACCGATTACTCTGAGACGTTCTGTTTTCTCTGAATAGCTAATTTCTTCCTTGTCTTGACTCATGGCGGTTTCTCAACTGATGAGAGTTGGGCTAGTTTCGATTATAGGCGATCGTACCTGCGATCGTGTTACGGGCGTGTGGCCTGGGATTCTGGAAAGGTTGGGGAAAAGTGCGATCGCTCTCTTTATCTGGGTTAATCTGCAGTTAATCAAAAACTCCATCGCCTTCACCTTAATTCTTTCCTATGACCCTTTAACTAATGCTCAGCTTAAACTTTCAGCCTCACTGCCTCGCAGTTTCCCACCAACTATGCAAAGGGTGGCTTTGAGGTGGCATATATCGCCCCTTAACTCGAATTAAATTCAGTACATCGCGTAGTGTTTGCGAATCTACACCTGCTTCCTCTGACCAATGCTTAACTATCTCTAGGGTTGATAAAACCTCAAGCTTTCGTGTCTCGTTCCCAAAAAACGATATCGCTCGTTTATCATCGGTCGCCATTGCCCATTGTCGGTGAACTGCGATGGCGCCAGTCGCTGACTCGCCGTCATCTAAAATAGTGGCGTAATTCACAAATGATTCTGCCTCTTCTTCCGACTCAAAATCCACGGTTATAAGTAGATTTTGTGCGATCGCTGCCTCGAATTGAGACGCACCATCATTTTCTTCGCCCTCAAGACGCTGGAGTGTTTTTAACTCCTGCTCTCGAACAACCTGAGTAACTGCAACCCGAACAGGAATAGACTTCAAAATTCCCAGTAATTGACCCGAAGCACAAAAGTTTAGAACGCAGCAGGCATCAAGAATAAGGTGGGAGCGAACAATGTGCATAAATTGACTCTCCCATTACTCCTGCATATTAATCAGGTCAAAATGAGAAGCTTCCTCCATCATTCCGCTTGAATGTTCTCGCAATGTTTCTGCAATGCGGCGCGCCTCCAGGCGATCGACGTTTAAGAAATCAGAAAAGCGACTCTCTGTAATCAGTCCTTGATCCAACGCCTCGATCGCCAGATGCTGATAGTGGAGAGGGATAGTATCAGTGCGCTGTGGGATGTCCTCTAAGCCAAGGTCCTGTTGTACCTTTCTTACTTTCAACCCACGATCGCGCAATCGCTCCCAAGTTCCAGCCGGCAAAAGCTCCATTTCTTCTAACCTATAAGCAAGCGCTTCTACGGATACACCATAGTAATGAGCCAGAGTGAATAGATGAGTTGGAGTGAACTTGTTATGTATGCCAGACATATCTTTGAACCGCTTGAGCAAGCCGCTAGTGGGCATAAGGAAATATTTAGGAAAGGTTTCGGCTAGTCGTTCGCTCTCTGGAACTCGCTGATACTGACCTTCAAATTCCAACACAGCTTTTCGCCGATGTACGAGAAAGTGAAGGTATTCGTGAGCCAGCGACCAACGCCGCCGCTCCTCTGGATGATTAGCATTGATTGCTATGCAACCGCCAAGTCGTTCATCGTAGGTGTAAATCCCTGAGTATTTTGGTGGCATCTTTAGATAAAAGATGCGAAGTCCCACATCCTGCTCTAGAATGTCGCGCAGCCGTGAAATAGGACTATCTCCAAGCCCAAGCCGCTGACGCTCCGCAATCGCTATGCTTTCCGCCACAGCCTTGAGTGGCATATTCGTCACCTCCTCCTCAGGAGGATAGTTCTGGGGAAGTGGTGCGGACATAATCTCTTCAAGCTCTAGGTAATTCCGACACAACTCCTCTAGCTGCAGAATTGCTGGTTCAATCTGTACCTCTTCCCCCTCACTGCGCTGATAGGCTGCCCGGAATTGCATCTCGAAAGGTTGAACCACTGGACGAGCTCGAACGAATTCACTAACGGAGCGCCCATACGCACGGGCAAGCTTAATTAGTTCAGTTGCTTTAAGGCGGCGCTCTCCTTTTTCGATCGCCACCATAGTAGTGCGTGCAGCATCGATGACTTTAGCTGCATCAGACTGATTCATACCGCACTTTTTACGTGCCTGCTGAAGAAGTTCCCCCAGTGTCTGCGGGTCGATGTTGTCAAGGATGTTCGTACTCATACATTTTTCCTCAACCTTACTGAACGTTGACTGCGTTTCTATTTGATACCTGCTGTTTGCCACCTTGATTTAATGGGCAAACCGCAATTTGGGATTTTACTGTATCCCATTCAGAAACATAGGTTCGATAAAGCTGAATTAGCTGGCCGCGCATATCGATGGGCAGTAGGCTTTCTGCCCCAGCGCTGCGATCGACGATATCATCCAGCACTGGAAACTCTCGTGTCAAAGCTTCCCACTGAAGATCCATTTCATCTGATACATCAAGCAAATTTCGGAGGGTCTTAACCTGCACAAGCATATGATCGAAATGCAAACTGGACTCCTTTGGCGGGTGGTTTCCGTGAAGCACTACATAGCGCGTTCGATCTTTTATATAGGTAGCAGCAAGCGCTTGTCGTCTTAAAAGACAAGAGGAACAGTAACCACACTGATGAATCGGCTGCAGGCGATGTGGGCTGTCGCATGACATAGTTAGCGGTGGCAAGTCGTTTCTCCCGTCTTCAGCCAATGCTTTGCACATTTTGGCTTTAGTCCAGAAGAGAAATGGATTTTTTACGCGGAACTCTTCTCCTAAAAGTTCTGAGACGACATCGCTCACCATAAGTAAAGTCAGCGGGTGAACAGAGCGAGAGTGATCCAGTCCCACAGCAGATGCGCGGTAAGGAAGGTTAATCGCCCCAATCCCATTCTCGTAAACACACAAAACCCGCTGACCCATGAGATATGCACACGCGGCACCAAGGAGCGTGTATACAACACCTCGCGCACGCGAACGCTTATTCTTAAGCTGCATACCGCTATCCTGGAAGCGGATTGGCACACGAAAGAGGGTGCAACGGCTGGGGAAGATAGACTGAACTGTCTGTGCAACTTTTCCCTGACGGTTATAGACTTGATCGCTGCTCCCTGTTCCGAACAACACGAAAGACTTTTCTGGATACGTCTGAAGACGAGTGTACAGACCTGCAAGGGCATCAAGTCCACCACTCCACAGCGCCACTTCACATCCTTTAGGTGCTATTGGAAGAGATTGGCGCTCAACGAGGCGTTCCGCTACGATTCGTTTCTGAAAGTGAAAAACCCACTCGCTCCCTGTTGCCCAGTCAAGAAGGTCTTTGAGCTTTGTCCGAAACGGTTCGTCACTCAGCAATTCAGGATTACGTACTGGGAGGCTCACTTTAAGGCGACGCGGTTTTCCACCCAGATGTTGGGGTGCAAGCCGATCGGAAGCATGGATTGCCACAGCGAGGTCAACGAGGTCAGCAATGATGGCTGGAAACTCGGCCTGAACCCGATACCCGAATGCCTCATCATCCACATTGATACCAACAGTTAGCTCTTTGCCCTGAGAGCGATCTATGAAGCGCACAGATCCATTACTGTTCGATACAGGTTCAAAATGCAGGGTATAATCGCTGGGATCGTTGTCGTAAAGGCTCTGCTCAATGGAAGGTTTGTATTTCATAGCAGATCCTCATCAAGGTCTATTTTTTTTACCTTCTTGCGTGAAGAGCGTCGCAAGTTTTTCACATCCTCATCCGCAACAGCTTTCTTTGCCCATTTCCTCATTTCGGGTAAGATATCGGGACGGATCGCCTCAACACGCTCCGTAACGGTCGCATTATCAACATCAGCATGGTGATTAGAACTCAGCGGAATGCGTTGCTCAAATTTCGCTTTGTATACTTCTTGAAAATACCGCTCCACAACCGCTTCTGACAAATTGCTAGCGTCTACTGTCCGGTTATAACGAATCTCATGTAGTATGCCCTTGCTAGCACGAAGGATTAGCTCCTTCACATAATGCGGAACAGTGGCTTGTCGTGCGACCCGCTCTAACTTCAGGTTCCAAGCCATCCAATCCACAGAGCTATTTGCACCAGTATTTTCGCTGGCTTTGTCCAAAATCTCCCCCATGTGCTTGGCCAACTTAACAGAAAGAACACCGTAGTTGTTCTTGATGTCCTGCAAAAACGCTTTCATCACAAACCAAGCGCATTCCTTGCGGTCAAGCTTTCCTTCACACAGCATCTGATAAGGCTTCTGGTATATTCTCGAAAGCTGACTGTGAACGAGATCTCCGTCGGGCATGGTCGAACCTCCAAGGCTCCGAGTTTGTTTCTACGATCAAGCTAGATAATTTTTCTGACAATGTCAAGCGTTAAGAGACTAAAATAAAAAAATGTCAGGATCTAGATTCGCCAAATTGGATGTAGCCCATACCTGGAGATGAGGAGGAGCATAAGTGCGAATTCGATCGCACACCTCATCCCCTACCTAGCAGCAACTTACGGACGATCGTACTATTTAACGAGCGAGTCGAGAAAATTGGCGTGACTAAAAAAAAAGACCTATGGCTGTTGCACTAGCTGTTGTGCATTAAAGGTCCAGTAATTTTCTACTAAAAAAACCCGGTTTCTCCAAGAAACCGGGTTTTTTATTCAACGCTAAAAACGATTAAACCTTCGCCTCATTCTTCACCAAATTACCCCAACCCAAATCCTTCAGCGAATTATTCCGGCGCAGCGGACGAGTCACCAACTCCAAAATATCCCGCGCATTACCAAAGCCGTGAATCTGAGCAAAAGTAAACTCAACAGACCACTTAGTATTAATTCCGCGCGCTTCCAAAGGATTAGCGTGAGCCATACCAGTAATCACCAAATCAATATTCTGCTCGTAAATCCGTTGAAGCTGATTGTAATTGTCTGGTTTTTCCACAATCCGAGGAGTAGGAACTCCCATCTCGTGACAAGTCTTTTCTAACAACGCCAACTCGGCCGCCTGATAGCGTTTGTCCATGTAAGGAATGCCAATTTCCGGGCAAGTCATGCCGCAGCGAATCAAGAAACGTGCTAAAGAAATCTCTAGCAAATTGTCGCCCATAAAGAAGACAGATTTACCGCGAATTATTTGCAGGTAATCTTCCAAACCAGCCCAAATTTGCGCTTCCCGTTCGTCCAAACCTTTGGGTTCAATGCCCAAAACAGAGCAAATCTTCTCAATCCAAGCGCGAGTTCCGTCAGGGCCGATCGGGAATGGCGCACCAATTAGCTTACACTTGCGACGGCGCATCAAGGTAGAAGCAGTGCGCGACAAGAAGGGATTCATGCCCGATACATAATAGCCTTCTTCCAATACTGGCAATTCAGTGTAGCGCTTGGAAGGAAGCCAACCGGAAACTTTGATTCCTTGCTTCTTCAATTCTAGAGTTAGCTGAGTGACAACCGGATCGGGCAAAGAACCGAAAAGTACCAGCGGTGTGTGCTTGACATATTCGGATTCATCTGCTGCAACTTCCTCTTTTTTCTTGCCGAAATTCAGCAGTTGAGAGATAGCATTGCGTTCTTGTTTCTGAGATTCCATCACCGGCGCTTTCTCAGGGCACTTAGCAGCCATCGCTGCTAAAACGGTATCTTCTCCTTGAGTAAAGGCGTAATCCAAGCCGTTAGCGCGGGCTGTGACGATGGGAATGCCAATTTCGGCTTCCAGCTTCGGTGCTAACCCTTCCAAGTCCATTTTGATGATTTCGGTGGTGCAAGTGCCGATCCAAACAATTACACTGGGGTTACGATCGCGCTTAATTTGCAAGCACAGCCGCTTCAACTCATCATAATCGTTTAACTGAGCGGAAATATCGCCCTCTTCCAACTCAGCCATCGCATAGCGAGGCTCAGCAAAAATCATCACGCCCATTGCGTTTTGCAAAAAATAGCCGCAAGTCTTAGTACCGATGACCAAGAAAAAGCTATCTTCAATTTTTTGATAAAGCCAAGCTACGCAGCTAATCGGACAAAAAGTGTGATAATTGCCTGTTTCGCATTCAAAGTTTAAAGCTTCCGGTTCATTAGTAGTAATAGCAGTCATATTTCAAATGTTCTCCCTTTAAATTGTTTTTAGTCTCGAACAGGACAGGCTCGCCTAGCGAGGAAATACCTGTATTTTGCGATCGCCTCGCTGCTCTCGCGGACGAGAGAAATAGGTTGTTTTTTCTATCTAACGCGAACAGGCGCAGCGACGAGAAAACACCTGTTTTGTGCGATCGGGCTGAAGCAGCGAACAATAATAGAAATACCTGGTTTTGGCGTAATTCCGCTGAAAAATAGATGCAGCCCACTCAATATTTCCGCAGCAGCCGCAGCATCCAAAATTTTTGCTAAAAAATTCTGCGCGAGGGCATATAATCCCTCACAGCAGGGATTTAGTGTTCTTCAACTCGCTAAGCCAAAAAGCCTTTTGGCAGTTGTGAGTTTGAGTTAATTAAAAAATTAACAGCTCGCAACTCACAACTCACAAATAGAGCGGGAAACTTCAAGACTAGGACAGACGCGGGCGATCGCAACAACCTCACTTAAAATCCGACAAAAAGCCCGAAATTTCTTCATCCTCATCGTCGGAATCCAAATCGCCGAGACCTAAAGCATCTAAATCATCTTCGTCAGGATCTCCGGTAGTTGCTTCCCCCAGATCGTCAAGTCCGAGATCGTCGAGGTCATCGTCATCAGATACAGAGAAATCGTCAATACCGTCTTCGTCCAAGTCGCCCAGATCCATGTCTAGGTCATCTGAGGTCGGTGTCCCAAACGGATCGGGTATTTCTTCCGCGACAAAATCTTCATCTTCTTCCCCAAACGGATCGGATATCCCCGCTTCGAAATCCCCAGAGGTCAAAGTCCCAAATTGTGAGGATTCTTCTTCATCGTCATCGCCGAGGTCGAGACCGCCCAAAGCCGAGGCTTCTTCTTCATCGTCATCGCCGAGGTCGAGACCGTCCAAAGCCGAGGCTTCTTCTTCATCGTCATCGCCGAGGTCGAGACCGCCCAAACCCAGGGCTTCTTCTTCCTCGTCGTCGCCGAGGTCGAAGTCAGATACGACATCTTCCTCGTCGTCGCCGAGGTCGAAGTCAGATACCGCGTCTTCCTCATCGTCACCCATATCGAAGTCAGATACCGCGTCTTCCTCATCGTCGCCGAGGTCGAGACCGTCCAAAGCCGAGGCTTCTTCCTCATCGTCGTCCATGTCGAAGTCGGAGACTGCTTCTTCCTCATCGTCGTCCATGTCGAAGTCGGAGACTGCTTCTTCCTCGTCATCGCCCAGGTCGAAGTCGGAGACTGCTTCTTCCTCAAACTCATCGAAGGATTCCTCGTCGGAGCTCAGTGCTGACGCAGCAGCAGCCAGACCGGCCGCTCCGGCGACTCCAGCGACTACTCCGGCTGCTGCTAAGCCCGCACCGCCTAATTTATTAGATTGAGCCGCTGCGGGTGCAGAAGTTGCTGTTTGAGGCGCTGCGGGTGCAGCAGTTGCTGTTTGAGGCGCTGCGGGTGCAGCAGTTGCTGTTTGAGTCGCTGCGGGTGCAGCAGTTGCTGTTTGAGGTGCTGCGGGTGCAGCAGTTGTTGTTTGAGGCGCTGCGGGTGCAGCAGTTGTTGTTTGAGGCGCTGCGGGTGCAGCAGTTGTTGTTTGAGTCGCTGCGGGTGCAGCAGTTGCTGTTTGAGTCGCTGCGGGTGCAGCAGTTGTTGGAGTTTGGCTGGCCGTTTGTTGCGCCGTACTTGAGGGCATACCCAGGGCGATGTCCGGGTCAAAATTTAGCCCCAACACTTCGATCAGGCTGTCTGCATCCGCCTTCAGTTTTGAGAAGGGCAGCATTAATTGCTGGAGTTCCGGCTCCAGGGCAGCCGCAATTCCCAGGATGAGGTAAGAAACAGGCCTTTTCCCGCCGTCGGGTGTGGCGACCGTGTTCTCAGCCGTCATGTGCAGGAGCAGCCAAGCCCGATTAACCTGGTAGTAGTCCAACCACTTCTGTTTGAGAGCAACTGAAAAAGTATCAAAAAAAGCCATAACCTCTTTATCCTCATCCTGATCGCTAGACCTATTAAACCATCATCAGGTCTAGCTCATCTTCCTCCTTCTTGACCACTGGTTGCACTGGATTTAGGTAAAAATCTGATAGGAGCGAGAATAATTCGCGATCGGGCGTGTCGTTGGGCACTACTCCTTCGGGCATTGCCAAAATTTGGTCGGCGATGTTGAGGTAGTAATCGCAGACGTAGTTGAGGGAAGGATCGCTCTCGGCCATCTCAAACAAGGTTTTGCCTTTGACGCGAGAAACGCGGATGTCTTCAATCAAGGGCAGCACTTCCAGCACCGGCATGGGTACAGAGTCAATGTACTTGTCGATCAAGTCGCGCTTTGAGGTGCGGTTGCCAATTAAACCGGCGAGCCGCAACGGGTGAGTGCGGGCTTTTTCGCGGACTGAGGCGGCGATGCGGTTGGCTGCAAATAAAGCGTCGAACCCGTTGTCGGTAACAATCATGCAGTAGTCGGCGTAGTTCAATGGGGCTGCAAAACCGCCGCACACTACGTCGCCGAGTACGTCGAACAGGATGATGTCGTATTCGTCGAAGGCATTTAGTTCTTTGAGCAGTTTGACTGTTTCGCCGACTACATAGCCGCCGCAGCCAGCTCCTGCGGGAGGGCCGCCTGCTTCTACGCAGTCAACGCCGCCATAGCCTTTGTAAATGACATCTTCGGGCCAAACGTCTTCGTAGTGATAGTCCTTTTCCTGAAGGGTGTCAATAATTGTCGGGATCAAGAAGCCAGTGAGGGTAAATGTGCTGTCGTGCTTTGGATCGCAACCGATTTGCAAAACTTTTTTGCCGCGCTTGGCTAGGGCAACGGAGATGTTGCAGCTTGTTGTCGATTTGCCAATGCCACCTTTTCCGTAAACTGCGAGTTTCACTCTTTGTTCTCCTATAGGTTTCTATCAAAACTATGAGGGCTGGGGTTTGATGCTTTTTTTAGATCGCCCAACTGCAATTGCCCAATTGCACTAGCCGGCGTTGCAGTAGCCCAACTGCAATGCCCTTACTGTCAGTCGATTTGAGATTTCAGATTTTAGATTGACTCCACAGATGAATCTGGGCTTTCTCCCTAATGTCTAAAATTTTTCGCTCTCGACGACTTTTGTTTGGGGCTTGTATCCGTCTTTGGGTTAGGCCAATTTTGGAGCCTGCCCTAAGTCACCTCGTTGAAAGCATTATTAGCTAACTTGCGATGAAAAGAAAGGGGGCGTCTAAATGAAAATGCTAGTAAATTTGTTTATTTTGCACTTGTGGGAATCTTAACTGGTTTTTTGAACTAAAAATCTATTTTTATAATCTTTTTAGATTTTTAATTAATTTTAGGATACTTTTTTAATATAAAGAGGTACAAAAATAAAACAAAAATAAAACAAAAATTAACTTCTCAAACAATCTGGGCTTTTGGCTTTGGGGCTAGGATACAGGCAGTTGATGGCTTGTGCGGGTAACTTGAACGGGCACAAAGGCGCTAGTGGATGAGGTAAACGGGAGAGTGAGTTGGGCCCAGTTGGGTCAGGAGAGGGCAAAGTGATGTTAGCTTTCGGCTGTTGCGGGTGATTTTGCTGGGGTTTTGAGTGTTGTGTAAAAAATTGTGAATTTTTAGGAATTGGCGGGAGATTGGGAGATTGGGGGAGGGGAAGAGGAGGAGAGTGGGACTGTGGGACTGTGGGACTGTGGGAGAATATTATTTTTTCCCAATGACTACTGATACCAGTTTAAAAAAAGAATGCAACTGTAGGCCCGCGATCCAAACCACGAGCTTCATAAGTCATTTCCAATTCTTCAATTCTTCAATTCTTCAATCCTATGACTAATGACAACTGACGATCGGAATCTCGATCGCAAACTCAGTGCCCCGTCCAGCTTCCGAAACGCAATCGAGCCGCCCCCCGTGCTGTTCCACAACTAAATGGTAAGAAATCGACAGTCCCAACCCAGTGCCCTTGCCTACTGGTTTGGTAGTAAAAAACGGGTCAAATAATTGGCGACGAATCTCCTCCGGTATGCCCCGCCCGTTGTCGGAAATGCGGATCGCCACAAAATCGCCGCCAACAACTTCAGTGCGAATTGTAATAGTGGGAAAAATCACTGGAGAACTAGGATTTGACGGGGGTAAATTTTTCCCATCTCTCCTCGCCCATTCCGCTTTCTGGATTTCTTCATCCAAAACATCAATAGCATTGCCGATAATATTCATGAACACCTGATTGATCTGACCGCCACAGCACTCGATCAAGGGCAAATTACCGTATTCTTTAATAATGTCAATAGCTGGATGTGCGCCGTGAGCTTTGAGCCGATGCTGCAAAATCAACAAAGTGCTGTCGATTCCCTCGTGAATGTCAACGAGCTTGATGTTAGATTGATCCGATCGCGAAAAATTGCGCATTGACACAACTATTTGGCGGATGCGCTCGGTTCCTACTTGCATAGAAGACATAATCTTAGATAAGTCTTCTACCAAAAAATCGACTTCCATCTTTGCTGCTGCTTCCCGAATTTCCGAGACTGGTTCGGGATAGTGCTGCTGGTAAAGTTCCAACAGTTGGAACAATTCTTTGATGTAGTGGCTGGCGTGGGAAAGGTTGCCGTAGATAAAATTAACAGGATTGTTAATTTCGTGAGCGATACCGGCAATCATTTGTCCCAAAGAAGACATTTTTTCGGTTTGCACTAATTGAGTTTGAGTTTGCTGCAACTTTCGTACAGTTTGCTCTAATTGCTGCGCTTGATTTTTCAAGCAAGCTTGCTTTCGCCGCAGCACTTCTTCTACTCGCTGGCGCTTGATAATATCCCGTCTCAACAATTCATTCGATTCTAAAAGTTGAGCGGTGCGTTCTTCAACTTGTTTTTTTAAGTCGTCGTGAGCTTGGCGCAGGGCTTCTTGGGCCCGCTGCCGCTCTAAAATTTCTTGCTGCAAAAGTTCGTTGGCTTTCTGCAATTGGGTGGCTCTATTGTCCACTGCTTGCTGCAAAAGCTCGATCGTCCCGTACATTTCTGATTGGTTAAAAACTTGCGGCAAACTTGTCTGAGAAACAACGCCCAAAAGTTCTCCCTGGCTGCCAACTACTACCAAACGGCGGACGCAGTGCCGCTGCATGGACTGGTGGGCACTCCAGAGGGAATCGGCGGGAGATATGCAAAATAAAGGCGCACTCATGGCCTCAGTTGCCGATATTTGAGAGAGGTTTAATTCCAGGGCGTGAAACTGCACGATATCGCGCTCGGTGACAATGCCGAGCGGAATTTGGTAATTTTGTGTTGGTACGATCGCCAGCTCGGGATGCTGAATTTGCTCTTGGACAATGACGACGCAACTAACTCGATGCTTGACCATTAGCTGGGCTAAATCGAGGGCTGAGGCAGTTGTTGGGGCCGAAATGACTTGGTGTGTCATGACATCTGCCGCACAGCGCAAATTGGTTAGCAAGTTAACCGGTTGCAGGGCTTCGTGGATGGCTTCGCGGGTGATGATGCCGAGAAGTCGCGAGTCCTCATCGACTACGGGCAAATGCCGGATCTGGTGCTGGCGCAACGTGAAGATAGCTGTGAAAATATCTTGAGACTCGGATTGTTTGAGGGTAATAGGCGATCGAGTCATTACGTCAGCAATTGTCAGTCCGACTGTACAAGCTGCGACGGTAGTTAGCTTGACGATATCCCGTTCTGTAAAAATGCCGATCGGTCGATTATCTTCGACGACTAAGACGCAACTGCGCTTGGCTGCGCCAGCAACAGCGTTTTGTTTTTCGCCACAAAGCTGACAGGAGACGCGCATCGGGTTCATGAGAGCCAACACCTGGGCGATCGGGGTTTCTGGAGGCACCGTGAGGGGGTAGCGGTCGATCGCCCGATCTAAAGGTGACGAGTAGAGCGGCTGGCTGTTGGGCCGTCCGGCGGGTTCTGATGATTTAATTGCTAGCGGCTGCGGGGCTGAATCTAGGAAATGCTGTAATTGTTCTTCTTGTAGCATGGTGGATTATTAATTTTACTTAATGAATTGTTACAATTTTGCAGACTGGGGTTGGCAAACTTAGCATTAATTAAGCGGATTACAGATGCTCGATCGCCTAAAATCTGATTGCTAGAACACCCTTATTTAATTTTTATTTTTTAAATTCTATGTCGTGGACTCCCTTAAGTCATCGAATTCATCACTTGCCGCCGATCCTTGCGGGCCCGATTTTGCGCCGGACTGAAACTCAGGCCGTGACAGTTTGGCTGGCTCTGAAAGCACCACGCCAAGTCGAACTCAAGGTTTATTCGACAGAGGGCGGAACCGGCGAAATAGTCGATCGGCCATTGCTCCAAGGTGCGAACTCTACCGTGCAGCTCGGCAAATACCTGCACGTAGTGGCGGTGACTGCTAAACCGATCGACGGCAACGTCTTGACATCTGGGCAAATTTATGCTTATGACATCGAGTTTGGTGGGAGTCGCGAGTCGCCGTCGGGGGTTGCAGTCCCAGAAAATGAGAAAGAAAATCTCATTTCTTGCCTGTGGCCGGCGTCCCCTGATTTGTCGGCTTTGGGACCGGAGACGATCAGTTATTTCGCTCACCAGTTGCCGACTTTTGCCCTGCCGCCGAAGGATTTAAACTATTTGCGTATCGTTCACGGTTCTTGTCGCAAGCCCCACGGAGACGGCAGAGATGCGCTGCCAATCTTGGATAATTCGATCGAACAGTTTGCAAGTACGGCAAATAGCAGGCCCCACCAACTGTTTTTAACGGGCGACCAAATTTACGGCGACGACGTTGCCGATGCGATGCTGTGGGCCTTGACTGATGCTGGCGATACCCTGTTGGGCTGGGAAGAGAGTCTACCCCTGATGGATGATGCCCAAATTAAAAAGAATTTGTGTATCAGTATACCTAAAAATGCGGAAAACGAAAATGCAGTTGGTCAAGAGAGGGAAATTTTTAGAGAGTCACCTATTCAGAAACCGTCTGATGCTAAGTATGAGTCCAAAAAACCAATTGAGTTACAGCCGGGGACTCGCAGCGATATTGCCAGAGATTTTGGCGGCTTTACGGCGATGTTGGTGAATAAACCCAACAATGCTAAAAGTCACTTGTTTAGCTTGGGCGAATATTATGCGATGTATTTGTTAGTTTGGTCGCCGGTACTTTGGTGCGAGCGTTTTCCGAAGGGTAAGGATATTTGTCCAAATTCTAAGCAGGCAAAAGTCTGGGATAGAGAAGTTGTTGAACTTGACGGTTTTGCTCGCAATTTGTGGAGGGTGAGGAGGGCGCTAGCGAATATTCCTAGTTATATGATTTGCGATGACCATGATGTTAGTGACGATTTGTATTTGAATCGAGAATGGTGTTACCGGGTGCTGGGGAAGCCGCTCGGCCGGCGGGTGGTGCAGAATGCTTTGCTGGCTTACGCTGTGTTTCAGGCTTGGGGGAATACGCCCGCACAGTTCGATCGCGAAAAACCGGGAGATAAATTATTAACAACTGCTGAAAAATGGTCTAATTCGGGGGGGACTGATGTTTCTGCTTGGGAGGAAGCGGCTTCGTATTTGGGAATTCCAGCGCTAGATCCAAAAACTCATTTGCCTAAGTTGAAATTAGATGAAGATGTTTTTATTTTGGATCGGGATGGCGAGGGTGTAAGTGAGGTTTTGAATTGGCATTTTACTGTGAGAAGTTTTAAGCACGAGGTGATTGTGCTGGATACGCGGAGTTGGCGGGGGTATCCGGTGAAAAGCGCGATCGATCCGCCGATGCTTTTGACTCACAAAGGTTTTGAGGAGCAAATTCAGAAACCTTTGAAGGAGACTGAGTTGCTGAATAAAACTGGGGAGTTTGAGATTGAGGCGACGCTGGTAGTGGTGCCGACAAATTTGGTGGGTTTGTGGATTATTGATGTGGTGCAAAAGTGGGATGTGGAACAGGGGAAGGTTTTTAATAGTGATGCGGGGGATGCGTGGAATTTTCATGAGTTGGCTTTTGTGAAGCTGTTGTCGGAATTGTTTAAACAGCGCGATCGGGTGATTCTGTTGACGGGGGATATTCACTATGCTGCTGCTGTGCGACTGAGTTATTGGTCTGATTGTCATTTTGGCGATTCTCGATCGAATATTGAGCCTTTAAAGGGGGCGAATTATCAATCAAATTGTCAATATTCTGTGTTGGCGCAGTTGACTGCTAGTGCTTTTATCAATGAGGAGTGGAAAACGCATTTAATTCATACTAAGATTAAGTCGCTGTTTCCTGAGCGATCGCACGAATGTTTGGGATGGAATGAGCCGCTGGAACTAATAAAAATTCCGATGGGTGGCAGAAAGAAGGCTGTGGCGGCTGCTGTCAGGAATAGACAATCTCTGCCTGATTGGGGCTATCGGATTGACTGGATTAAACGACAAAAAGCTCGGATGTTTTTGCAGCTAGAAAAGGGAACTGCGTCAAATAGATCGCATACAGATAAACGATTGTCACTGCTGCGTAGGTTGTGGAATTTTATATCGCTGTTGTGGCGCAATCGCTGGCTGCAAGAGGGTGATGAGATTGTGGGATATAGCAATATTGCGATCGTCAGTTTTCAGTGGCCCGCTGAGGGTGATGGGGAGAAGGCGGTGATGCAAAATGTTTATTGGCGGCCGCTTTGGGCATCGGATAGTGTGGTTTACAGTCAATATTTCGTGCCGCTGGGATTGAATGAGGATGATTAGATTCCCGGCGGTTAGAAATGGAGTCTACACAGACAAAACCCGACGAAAGCGGGTTGAAGAATTCATCGAATCGGGCGGTTGAAACCCGGCGGTTAGAAACCGCGTCTACACAAACAAAAGCCGCAAGGCAAGGGTGGAAGAATTTTAACTAACAGCGTATTCTGTAAACTTTCTCGTAAAAGCCGACTTAAAAGCAAGTACGATATCAGTTTTTGGCACTCCGAGTTCCACTAATTCTTCAGCTATTCCTGTATCTGTCCTATCCTGCTGAATCCAGATTGTATCATCTTTGATTTCAATGTGAACTGAAACGCCGTAGACTCTTAATTGGTCGTTCCAGCCTGCGAGAATAACCAGGTAATTACCGCTTTCACGATCGCGAATAATTTTAACTTCTGTTCCTTCTCGTACAACCATGTCTGAGAAGTTGTTGAGAATTTTCTCGATCGCTTCAGTATAGTTTAATTTCTCCACAAGACAATTTCCTCCGAGTCGGGACGAAAAATAATTAGCTTGATATCGTATTCTTCCACACGTCCTTGAATGAATTTTAATCTAAATAATTCATCGTAGGTTTCTAAAGGAACTGCTAAATACACGATAAAATCTGGCATAATATCTCTCAATGCCGATCGACAGTTGAGAAATTGACCGAGGGCTGCATGAAACTGGTAGAAATCCGATTGCTCTCGAAAGCTCTTGACTTCCACAGCTATTTTGCGACCTGCTTTTTCTGCACTGATTAACTTTTCGGCGGTCAAATCGATAAACATTGCTAAACCTTCGTCATCGACTTGCACCCGAAAGTTTTCACGGATAACTATCCATCCGTCTTTTTGTAAGGCAGCTTTGACAGTATCGTGAAAAACATCTTTAGCAGGCATTTAGAAACTCCGTTGCTCTAACTCTTTATTGTATACCAATTATTCAAATTCGATCGCCCATCAACCCAAAAATCCGGCGGTTGAAACCCAAAAAACCCGATCGCCCATCCACCCAAAAACCCGGCGGTTGAAACCCAAAAAACCCCGGCGGTTGAAACCGCGGCTACAAAAACAAAACCCGCCTTCGCGGGTTGAAGATTGGGTTATTTCTTAGTCCGCGGAGGCGGACATCGTTTGTATAGACGCGGTTTCCAACCGCCGAGGATTTCAAATTAGATCGCACATCCACAAAAAACCCGATCGCCCATCAACCCAAAAATCCGATCGCCGATTTCCCAAAAAGTCGATCGCACGGAGAAGATACGGCGAAGATACGGCGGTTGAAACCGCGTCTACACGAGATTTTACCCGGATGGTGCGCGGGTTGAAGGCCTAATCCTCTAATAATCGATCGATCGAAACTGCAACATCGGGAAATGCTAGCGGATTGATATTACCCTGAGTTAGAGTTTCTCTGAATTGATAGCCGTCATTTGTAGGCGAGCGAAATACTATCAATTCCATTGTTCGCAAATTGATGACCCAATACTCAGAAATGCCCGCTTGGGCGTAAATTTTGGTTTTAATTTCCAAGTCTTTACTGAGAGTAGAGTTTGAGTATTCAATCAGCCAAAAAATGTTTTCTGGATAGGGGTGATGTTCTCGGTAATCTCGTCCCAGACGTTGAACGACAGCGATATCGGGTTGTGGCTCAGAGTTGCTCGACGATAAGGTAATTGGCTTACCTTGGCGGACTTTTGCCCGATCGCCCAGCAAGTAAATCAGGTACTCTCCACCCTCATCGCTAGAGTAAGCATGGGATTCTCCTTCGGGAGCCATTTCGATGATTTCTCCACCGATTAATTCAACGTTTCGCCCTTCCAAAATACGGGCGGCAATCATCTGGTGGTAGTCTTCAACTGTCCATTTTACAGTCGTGACGCTCACGGTGATTATTCCTATTATTTTATTCTCATTTTAGACTGCTTTTGCCGTTTGCGATCGCCCGTTTCCCGAAAAGTCGATCGCCCAATCAACCCATAAACCCAAAAATCCGATCGCCCCAATCAACACAAAAACCCGATCGCCCATCCACCAAAAACTCGATCGCACATAAACTCAAAAACCAGATCGCACATTTCTCTCAAATTCGATCGCCCTGAAACCGACTGAAAATTTGTCTGCTTTGTGACATAGCCCGCCGGGGGTTGAAACCCCCGTCTCATAGCTAAAGTCGGTTGAAACCGACTGAAAATTTGCATGAAACCGATACACATCAACTAACTCTTCAGTCCTCTTTCAGAGGACTTTCGCTATGAGACAGGGGTTTCAACCCCTGGCGGACTCGGCGACGAACCAACTAGCCCCTGGCGCGGACTAACTAACGGACTAACAAATCAAATTCGATCGCCCATCCACAAAAAACCCGATCGCCCTTAAACCAACTCTACATCACAGTAACTGGAAATGGGCCCATCACGTAATCCACCATCAAGACCAAAATTTGTGAAATTTCCAATGGAGTTTACCTGACGACTACCACTTCTAGCTGTAACACTCACAAATTGACTTGATGTAATACAGTCCCCAAAAGCGTTTGGTTTGTTTCGTATCCCAAAACTTATCGTGCCACTGGAAGAGGAAACGGGAATGATTTTAGTTTGTTTTCCACTTCTTGTATTAAGTTCTACGAGAAAATTGTCTATGTCGTTTATGGGATCGCAGTATGTCAGTGTGTATTGTGCCGTTTGTCCATAGGGGATGGGAGTATGTCACTTTTGTAGTGAGTAATTATACTCAGGCAGCTTGTCTCTGATTTCCAATTAACCCGTTCAAGTA
>NZ_JAUBSF010000166.1:0-5784 GCF_036704615.1 Microcoleus sp. K4-B3 | reverse complement strand
GCTTTTATCAACAAGGTATGCGGGCTGCAACCCTGATTCGGTCTATCTCCTAGGCCTCTTTGTCACCCCCCCAGAAACGAACCAGTTGCGCCGGCGTGACTGAACTAACCTAAATATTTGCTTTTGACATACCTTGAGTAAGTCAACTGCCAAGCTCAGATTAAGTTTGAGAAATCTCATGTGTGAAGTCGGTATCAAGCTGTTAATCTCTTCGAGTAACCCTTGGCAAGCCGAGATAGCCTCGCAAAATTTAGGACTTCTGACTAAGCTTTCTACTTCTTCCACCCAAGTAAAATCCAATTTTTTGGTTTTCATTTTCTGACAAACTTGTAAATGTACTTTCCTCCTTTAGGCATCACCCCCCAACCTAAAGCCCTTACATCCATCTGAAGCTGATCGGGTTTGACTTTTGGTATCAGTCCCGATTCCGTGTGAGAATCCATCCTTGCTTTCAAGCTTTTGGGGTCTACTTCGACCAAAATAGATGGAGGGCTTGATGCCCATTCTTTGTGCGGGATTCCTGATAATTCAGCTAAGGTGTCAACTAGAATAGTCTCGTAAATTCCTTCCTTTGACTTTTCTCGAAATTCAAAATAGGCTTCAAAAAAAGTTAAGGCTTCACTTAGGGAATCCCACACGCTCGTACACAAGCCAGAAGTTATTACGTCTACAACTAGCTTCCACTGCTGTAAAGAATAGCTGGAAGGAAGTTGGCTACTTACTTTTCTTTGCAGTTCGCTGTGCAAATCCCAATTAGCGAGATTGTTCCAAAAGCTATTAAGCTCCTTTTTTAGAGAATTGATAGCTAAAGTGTCGGGATTAACTAACTCACTTAAATTAAGCCCGGGCTTGAACTTGACGGTAATAAGCCGTCTCTTTATCTCGCTGCTGCTGATTCGCCACACGGTAGTGAAAACTTTTGGACAAAACACGTAAAAAGGTATATTTTGCCCTTTCCCGTTGCTGATACTCTGTTTGTCCGTGTACCTATCGTATCCGTTGAGAAGTGCGGTAAGTACGTCTCTTTCTTCAAAAAACTCGCTGTCAGCGTTATCGAGCAAGTAAAAACAGTTTTTCTCAATCGAGAAAGTAGATGGATCGACCCACCGAATCTGATTGATGTCGTTCTTAATACTAGCAGCGGTAGAGCGCGCATTAAGGATACTACCTGTTACACGAGAGAAAACTTTGATACACTAACTCTTTCCGGAACCCGGCTCACCTCTCAGTTCAAGTATCGGCAGGATATCACACAGAACACTAGGAATAGAGGCGTATGCTGCAAGCAAGGGATAAGCAATTTCAGGGTTGGGAATTGCAACAGTTAAACGAAAAAGGTTTTCAATTTTTTTACCTATTGATTCACCTTCAATCAAAAGTTTATCGCTGTCATCCTGTTTCAATCTTTTAAGCCTCGCGTACTTGCCTATGTCTAACTCGTCACTTCCAGTGGTCTCCTGTCCTTCATCGGAAGGGTTTTGTAAAGCTTGCTGAATTTCAAGTGGTAAATCTTTTTTTGTCATTTCCACATTCTCGCAATCAGTTCAAGTGCTTTAACGAGTGTTTGCTGTGATTCTATTCCCTCGGGAGTTGATTGCGGTATCGCAAGCAAAGCACCTAATTCATACAAAGAAGTGACAGCATAATCTTTGCCTAAGTGGTGTTTTAAGAACTCCCACCTTGCCTCTAGCTTTTCACTTTCGCTTTCAGGTTTTTGGTAGGTTTTCCCGCCACTGGAATTTGAAGACGTAGTTTTTAGTAACTCTTTGTCACTGTCAGTTAACAGTTTAAAATCTGTTTGGACAGCCACAATTGTGTTTTTAACTTTTCCCTCCCAGTAAGCTATTACCGCTTCGTCTTGAGGAACTTTCATGTCCTCCAGAAACTGAGGGGCTACATAAGGTGCGATAACTACCGAAACACAGTAGCTGTTGATATTTTTTAAAACATCTTTAGCAAACCCGTAAAGGTAGTTTTCACTAGGTTCTACTTCCTTGTCTTCAAATTTCTTTGCTTCATTATTCCAAGTAGGTTTTTTGTCTTTGTAGAAACTCAAGAGAACTTTTTGACCGTCAACCTTCCAAGCCTTATCTTTTGAGCTGTCTACTCCGACACATTGAAATGACAGAATTCCGTAAAAACTTACGCATTTGTCATCTACGGCGTAACACGCCTCGGTAAAAACTATCCGATCGTGCATGGTCACTCGATCGGATACGACAAATAGACGATGGGGTTTATTGTCTTTGCCTTCGTAAAAACTTACAGTCATGTTTTTGGTGGTGAGTAAGTGTACTTGTCTCTATTTTCTGGTTTAGCCGGCAACTGTAGCCGGCTACTTGTAAAAATAGACTTAACTGAAAAGGTGAATCTTGCAAAACGTCCGAAACATTTCCCGTGGATTTTCCTCTAAAGACTGTTCGCGACAGTATTGAGCAAACTCGGTCACGGCTTTAACGAGTAAACTAGCTAGCTCTTCCTCGTCCTCACCTTTACCAAAAGAACCTTGCCTGACTCCATCAAACAAAAGCTGGTAAAACTCCTTAAGGAAGCAATATTTGATGTAGTTCAGGTCGTAATGAATAAACCTCTTTTTGAGGGTTGCTGTTTGAGGGCTTTCGCTTTTCAAAAATGACCCTTTGTACTGAATCATTCCGTCTTCCTGAAGCATCTCGATTTGGGGTGAGATAAGGCTTCTTGTCTCGTACCAGGGGGTAGTTTCAACTTCCATTGTTAGTCTCCAAAAATTAACTCAAATTTTTCTTCGAGTGCTGTTGCCAAGTAAAACAAAGATGATTTTACTTCACTTGGCAATTTTAGCGATGCGTAGTTACTTGCCACAAAGAGTATTTGTTGCATCGTGACTTTATTTGCTGCGCACAGCATTAAATGCTTGAGCCGTGCAGAATCAGTTAGTATCCCTTTTGGTTCAATTATCAAAAAATCAAAAGGGATAGGTTCTGGCTGCATAGCCCAGTGCCGAACACTTTTTTCAACAACATCTTTGGGTACGACAACTAAATCCGCACGGTAAGTAACTGCTGAACCTAAATCACTTTTCGGAACTACCAAAAAGCTTACTTGTCTCAGCAGTTGCAAGCTAGGTGGCAGTTTAAGTGAAACGATTCTATAGCAGTAGTATTCGTGCATCGAATCAAATTGGTAACACCTTTTGAGGATTGAGGAATTTAAGTCTTTGACAAGCCTAAATTCACGAGTCCCAAAAGTACCGTCCCAGTACGCAACATCCTTGAGCGGATCGAAGTACACCCTTGAATTGTTGTACTTTCGCTTTTGTTGGTTCACTATTTTGTTGTCAAAGTTCGTTTTTTGTCATGCCTTCATTGTGCAAGTAATTTCATTTTTATTAGTTTACAACTGTTACAACAATTGTCAATAAAAGTTACAACAAATTGACGATGTACACTCACTGGTTCTATAAAAGTATGAATGACAAATTAAAATCAATAAAGGATAGCGTTCGATTAACTGTCCCTTACAAAATGCAATTAGACAACAAGTTTGAACCCTACTAGACTTGCAACGTTACGAGTTTGGCTATGTGCCTAGAGTATTACGATGTAGGTTTTAAATACACGTTTAGTGGCAAATATAGAGAAAACAAAAATACCCAACTTGAGGACGAACTGTACCAATATATGTCCGAAAAAGGGTTGAACAAACACTACCCCGAGGACTTAGCGCAAGTAGCGCGCGATTACGGGATTAAAGATGAGTTAACCGCTTACGGTACGTTTGACCGCTGCAAACAGCATTTAAGTAACGGAAACCCGTGCATAATTCACGGCTATTTTACTCAACCCGGTCACATCATCGTTTTAGTAGGGTACGATAGCGAAGGGTTTATAGTTCACGACCCATACGGTGAATGGTTCCGAAGTGGCTACCGCACAGATTTAAGCGGGGAATATTTGCACTACAGCTACGATTTAATAGAAAAAACCTGTGCTTACGACGGTCAGTTTTGGGTTCACTACCTGAGCAAGTGAGTCTATTTCTACAAGTAGCCGCCTACAGTTGGCGGCTAAACTCAGAAATGAAGGCAGGAGCTAATAAAGAAAGCTAGGTTCACATCATTCGTATAGTGTGAACCTAGCTTTTACTTTTGCCGAGCCTACCGATCGCACCAATTAAAACTCAATCAATATCGAATTGAGTTCCTCCCGCGTTGGCGGGAACTGTCCGCCCCGTTCGTGGTGAACTAGCAATCGCTTGTAAGTTGCTCCGCTGTCCCAATTGCCAAAGTGTCTGGCATAGGCGTAGACCCCCTTATCCTTTGCTTCTCGAACCAAAAAGTTTTTATCCTTGGGAGCTAGCCGCTCTTTAGTTGTTTGGTAGTGCTGACTCATTTTCATGGGTTCGGGTAGCGGCTCGTAAGCTTTGTTTGCTATCACGTCAACTCCGCCCAAAGCCCAAATAGTGACTTGGGTTGCTGGCATCCAACAAGCCAGCTTGAGCACCGCCCGTGGGGGTAACAAAAAGTTGAGGCTCGGTTTACCTATCCAGCACAGCCCGAGCACGGGTTCCGCATCAATCAAGTGCGTTTCGGGACACCAAAACATACCGTCTTCCCGCAGTTGCGGGTCAAAGTAACGAATTAAGCGGTCGGTAGTTTTCGGCTCAACGCCGTAAAAGGCGTCCACCTGTTCGGGTAGCAGCACGGGGGCTTGGTAGTAGTGCAACCACTGCACCGATTTAACCGTGTTAAGGGTTTGAATTGCAACTGTGTGGGAAATGCCGTCGAACACGGCATCCCGATACCAGCGGAGCGCCAAAGGTGCGTCCCACGAATACGTTAAAAATTGCGATCGCGGGGTCGCTGAAGCGGACTGTTGTGACATAATAATGAAGCCAAAAGTTCTTACTCAACTGGAGGCAAATGCACCCCGAAAGCGTTAGCGCGCCGTAAGGGTGTTGTATTATTTTGACGATCGCAGTAAAAGCCACTTCAAGTCAAGCCGCAAATTCGGGCAAATACCTTCATTTTTACAAGTAGCCGCCAACTGTAGGCGGCTACTCTCAGAAATACACTCAAATACTCTCATTTATACAAAATCACATTTCGCTTAACCAAAGGAATGGGTTTATTTAGCAGAGGTAGCTTAAGTACGGCCTGATCGAATTCACAGTCCGCCAATGGACGGCGTTCATTGGGTATTACTTTTTCTTTGACTACGATTATTTCCTTAGTAGGTTTTTTGTATTTAGTGGGCGATGTACTTTCACTACGATTAAAGCCGTCTTTGTCGGGTACGTAATCAAATATTTTGAGCAGTGCCGTAAACAGAGCAATACCGTCTTGTTTGTTTCGGACGTAAGCGTACCCTTCTACACCCTGTAATCGTGCAATTTGCCCAGTATAAGATAATGATTCTTTCCCTTTTTTCCAAACGTACTTGGTATCACCAAAAATAGTTTTAATTTTGTTTGCCCAGCGATTGATATCTGCGGGTGTTACGAGTTGAGCTAGTTTGGTATCGGCAATTTTGGGGTTATCAGTAAAACCAGCGCACCGTATATACTTAATCCCTCTTGTTTTGTCAGGACTAAAAAAATAAAGTTTAATCAAAGGGAATCCTTCAAGGGGTGGTTTACTGTTTTTACCTGGGATACCTTCATCACCGCCACCTTGTTCGTATCCAATAGCTGTGATGTGGTAAATCAAATCACGGGTGCTTCCCCACAATAGACCTCCTGCGAAAGTCTGAGAGAGTTGTAAAATAGATAGAAATTCAACTAATCTAAAATGAGTTACAAACAAGT
>NZ_JAUBSF010000165.1:0-5809 GCF_036704615.1 Microcoleus sp. K4-B3 | reverse complement strand
TTTCAAAAATTATTGCTTTCATTTTCAGATAGATAGGAGGCGGGATGAAAATAAATGAAAAAAGATTGGGGTATGGTCTTGCATTCGCTGAGAATGCTCGTACATTTGCACTCCCAAAACGAACAAGGGGGCAGCGAAACGGAAGGTTAAGCGGAGAAGATCGGAAAGAGTTTAAAGGCTTTAACGGTTACAGATTGAGAGAAGAAATTGAGGAGAGCCTGCGAAGGGGATCTGAAGATGACAAGACTCAAAACGTTCTTTGAATAGATGGAGATTGATAGCGGACCCGCAATATTTCGATAGAGGGATATTGCGAGTTGATTCTTAAATGTTCAGCAGTGATGCTGAATGGACAAAAATTAATGAAGCCGAGGATTAAAACGAAATAGCTTACAATGCCGCAAGGTTGCGTAGGATACTGGATCCCTTGAAAAAGGGGTCAGTATAAAATTTAATACTATGGAGAGTTTGATCCTGGCTCAGGATGAACGCTAGCGGCAGGCCTAATACATGCAAGCCGAACGGCAAGTTTTGTAGCAATACAAGACCTAGAGTGGCGTAAGGGTGCGTAACACGTATGCAATCTGCCCTGTACAGGAGAATAGCTCGGGGAAACTCGAATTAACACTCCATAAGATCATAGAATGGCATCATTTAGTGATTAAAACTGAGGTGGTACAGGATGAGCATGCGCATGATTAGTTAGTTGGCGGGGTAACGGCCCACCAAGACGATGATCATTAGGGGAACTGAGAGGTTGATCCCCCACACTGGCACTGAGATACGGGCCAGACTCCTACGGGAGGCAGCAGTAGGGAATATTGGACAATGGGTGCGAGCCTGATCCAGCCATGCCGCGTGCAGGAAGAAGGCTTTCTGAGTTGTAAACTGCTTTTGCCAGGGGATAAAAAGCCCTTGCGAGGGAAATTGAAGGTACCTGGTGAATAAGCCACGGCTAACTACGTGCCAGCAGCCGCGGTAATACGTAGGTGGCAAGCGTTGTCCGGATTTATTGGGTTTAAAGGGTGCGTAGGCGGTCATATAAGTCAGCGGTGAAATCCGGCAGCTCAACTGTCGATGTGCCATTGATACTGTATGACTTGAGTACTGATGAGGTAGGCGGAATTGACGGTGTAGCGGTGAAATGCTTAGATATCGTCAAGAACACCGATAGCGAAGGCAGCTTACCAAGCAGTAACTGACGCTGAGGCACGAAAGTGTGGGGATCAAACAGGATTAGATACCCTGGTAGTCCACACTGTAAACGATGATTACTCGATGTTGGCGATACACTGCCAGCGTCTTAGCGAAAGCGATAAGTAATCCACCTGGGGAGTACGCCGGCAACGGTGAAACTCAAAGGAATTGACGGGGGTCCGCACAAGCGGTGGAGCATGTGGTTTAATTCGATGATACGCGAGGAACCTTACCTGGGCTAGAATGCCCTTGACATTTCCAGAGATGGGAAGTTCCGCAAGGACAAGGAGCAAGGTGCTGCATGGCTGTCGTCAGCTCGTGCCGTGAGGTGTTGGGTTAAGTCCCGCAACGAGCGCAACCCCTATTTTTAGTTGCCAGCACGTAATGGTGGGGACTCTAAAAAGACTGCCCGCGCAAGCGGAGAGGAAGGAGGGGACGACGTCAAGTCATCATGGCCCTTACGCCCAGGGCTACACACGTGCTACAATGGTGCCTACAAAGTGTTGCCAGTCAGCGATGACGAGCCAATCACAAAAAGGGCATCTCAGTTCGGATTGCAGGCTGCAACTCGCCTGCATGAAGTTGGAATCGCTAGTAATCGTATATCAGCAATGATACGGTGAATACGTTCCCGGACCTTGTACACACCGCCCGTCAAGCGATGGAAGTTGGGAGGACCTGAAGACAGTTGTTGTGAGACGCTGTTTAGGGTAAAACCGATAACTGGCGCTAAGTCGTAACAAGGTAGCCGTACCGGAAGGTGCGGCTGGAACACCTCCTTTCTGGAGCTTAGGTTAGAGCTGTAATGGCCAAACACCTAAGAAACCTTGGTATGGTCCGCTATCAATCTTATTTATTCGAAATATTAAAGGAAGCTACAGGCTTCAAGCTACAAGCAGCAAGCTGATGAGTAGTAAGCAGCCTGGAGTCAGCAGCCTGAAGCAAGAAAGCCAATAAAAGGGCTTGTAGCTCAGGTGGTTAGAGCGCTACACTGATAATGTAGAGGTCCGTGGTTCGAGTCCACGCAGGCCCACTGAAAGGAAAGTAAGGGGGATTAGCTCAGCTGGCTAGAGCGCCTGCTTTGCAAGCAGGAGGTCATCGGTTCGACTCCGATATTCTCCACAAAAGAGAAAAAGGATAAACAATCAAACGAGATTGTTTAAGAGTATTGAAATGATAATAGACATAGGAAAAGCAGATTCGCTCTGCTATGTACTATGGATTGATTATCAACGTTGTTGGATGTCTCCATCACAAGACAGAACGAGCCGTTCTGGAAGTAAAGGAGGCTGTAAACCGGCAAAAAGTTCATTGACATATTGGTGAAAGAGTAGTAAAAAGTAATGGGTGTAAGCAATTACACAAATTATAATAAACGAGCACATAAGGTGAGTTCTGGTGTAGTGATACATACAGAGCATCGTATAAAAGAAGTAAGAAAGAGCGTATGGGGGATGCCTAGGCTCTCAGAGGCGATGAAGGACGTGATAAGCTGCGAAAAGCTGTGGGGAGTCGCAAATAGACGCTATATCCACAGATGTCCGAATGGGGCAACCCACTAAGTCGAAGACTTAGTACCTCGCAAGAGGAGCAAACCCGGAGAACTGAAACATCTAAGTACCCGGAGGAAGAGAAAACAACAGTGATTGCGCAAGTAGTGGCGAGCGAACGCGCAAGAGCCCAAACCACATTAGTTACGGCTAGTGTGGGGTTATAGGACTACATAATCAAAACCGAAACAGATTTGAACTGGGTGGGAAACCAGGCCATAGAGGGTGATAGCCCCGTAATAGAAAGTAGAGGAGAGAGGTAGTATCCTGAGTAGGGCGGGGTCGGAGACGCCCCGTTTGAATTTGCCGGCACCATCCGGTAAGGCTAAACACTCCTGAGAGACCGATAGTGAACCAGTACTGTGAAGGAAAGGTGAAAAGCACTTCGAATAGAAGGGTGAAAGAAGAACCTGAAACCATACGCTTACAAGCGGTCAGAGCTCCGTAATGGAGTGATGGCGTGCCTTTTGCATAATGAGCCTACGAGTTACTGTCACTGGCGAGGTTAAGCGACTTAAGTTGCGCAGCCGGAGCGAAAGCGAGTCTGAATAGGGCGCATAGTCAGTGGGAGTAGACGCGAAACTTTGTGATCTACCCTTGGTCAGGATGAAGTTCCGGTAACACGGGATGGAGGTCCGAACTAGTAAACGTTGAAAAGTTTTTGGATGAACTGAGGGTAGGGGTGAAAGGCTAATCAAACTGAGAAATAGCTCGTACTCCCCGAAATGTTTTTAGGAACAGTGTGGAGGTTGAGTTTGTTAGAGGTAGAGCTACCAATTGGACTAGGGGGAGTCACATCCTACCAAATCCAGATGAACTCCGAATGCTAACAAATATACTCTGCAATGAGGGCGCGGGTGCTAAGGTCCGTGTCCGAGAGGGAAAGAACCCAGACCTACAGCTAAGGTCCCAAAATCTATACTAAGTTGAACTAAGGTGGTTCAGTTGCTGAGACAGCCAGGAGGTTAGCTTGGAAGCAGCTATTCCTTTAAAGAGTGCGTAACAGCTCACTGGTCGAGCGACAGAGCATCGATAATAATCGGGCATCAAGTATAGTACCGAAGCTTAGGATTTGCAGCAATGCAAGTGGTAGGGGAGCATTCTAACAGCGGAGAAGTCGTGTGGTAATGCACGGTGGAGCGGTTAGAAAAGCAAATGTAGGCATAAGTAACGATAAGGCAGGTGAGAAACCTGCCCACCGATAGACTAAGGGTTCCGCGGCAATGTTAATCATCCGCGGGTAAGTCGGGTCCTAAGACGAAGCCGAGAGGCATAGCCGATGGACAACTGGTTAATATTCCAGTACTACCGTAATGAGCGATGTGGAGAAGGAGTAGTGAAAGTTCCGCGATCTGACGAAATAGATCGTTAAAAGGCGTAGGTATAGAGTTTGTTGGCAAATCCGCAGACTTTGCTGAAACCCAATAGTACCAGGAGGCTTCGGCCAAATGGATAGAGAACCTAATCAGACTTCCGAGAAAATCTGCTAAGCATATCATTATGGTACCCGTACCGCAAACCGACACAGGTAGTCAAGGAGAGAATCCTGAGGTGCTCGAGTGAATCATGGCTAAGGAACTCGGCAAAATTACCCTGTAACTTCGGGAGAAGGGGTGCCTCGCTGTAGCAATACAGCAGGTCGCAGAGAAATGGCCCAGGCGACTGTTTAACAAAAACACATGGCTTTGCGAAATCGAAAGATGAAGTATAAGGCCTGACACCTGCCCGGTGCTGGAAGGTTAAGGGGGGATGTTAGTGGGGTAACCTGCGAAGCATTGAACTGAAGCCCCAGTAAACGGCGGCCGTAACTATAACGGTCCTAAGGTAGCGAAATTCCTTGTCGGGTAAGTTCCGACCTGCACGAATGGTGTAACGATCTGGGCGCTGTCTCGGCCATGAGCTCGGTGAAATTGTAGTCACGGTGAAGATGCCGTGTACCCGTCACGGGACGGAAAGACCCCATGCACCTTTACTATAGCTTCACATTGACATTGGGAAAATGATGTGTAGGATAGGCGGGAGGCTTTGATCCGTGGCCGCTAGGTTACGGGGAGTCAACGGTGAAATACCGCCCTTTATTTTCTTGATGTCTAACCAGACCTAGTCTGGGACATTGTGTGGTGGGTAGTTTGACTGGGGTGGTCGCCTCCGAAAGTGTATCGGAGGCTTTCAAAGGTATGCTCAGTACGCTTGGTAACCGTACGTGGAGTGCAATAGCATAAGCATGCTTGACTGTGAGATCGACGGATCGAGCAGGGACGAAAGTTGGATATAGTGATCCGGTGGTTCTGCATGGAAGGGCCATCGCTCAAAGGATAAAAGGTACGCTGGGGATAACAGGCTGATCTCCCCCAAGAGCTCATATCGACGGGGAGGTTTGGCACCTCGATGTCGGCTCGTCACATCCTGGGGCTGGAGAAGGTCCCAAGGGTTGGGCTGTTCGCCCATTAAAGTGGCACGCGAGCTGGGTTCAGAACGTCGTGAGACAGTTCGGTCCCTATCTGTGATGGGCGTAGGAAATTTGAGAGGATCTGACCTTAGTACGAGAGGACCGGGTTGGACTAACCGCTGGTGTACCGGTTGTCGTGTCAGCGGCATTGCCGGGTAGCTACGTTGGGACGGAATAAGCGCTGAAAGCATCTAAGCGCGAAATCTACCTCGAGATGAGATTTCCATATAGGGTCGTCAGAGACTATGACGTTGATAGGCTGCAGGTGTAAAGTCAGAAATGGCAAAGCTGAGCAGTACTAATTGCCCGAACGCTTCAGCATTAGAATTTATCTGTCCTTGAGACAGATCTACAATAATAAGATTACGCACTTGTGTGCTCGTTTAAATTTACTCTTTCATCAATGTGTTAACGATATTAAGTTCAGGCAGATGGTCTGGATCATGATCTTAAGGTGACTATAGCGGTGGGGATCACCTCTTCCCATTCCGAACAGAGCAGTTAAGCCCACCAGCGCTGATGGTACTGGAGTAAAATCCGGGAGAGTAAGTCGTTGCCTTTTTTCTTCAAAACCTCTATCATTAACTTGATAGAGGTTTTTTTGTGAGAAAAA
>NZ_JAUBSF010000164.1:0-5941 GCF_036704615.1 Microcoleus sp. K4-B3 | reverse complement strand
TTTACTAGGCATTGACTTTTCATAAATATGGTTATATTGTATAATACAATATGCGTTTTAAATGCACAACAGCTTAATGACTAATAGACCTCTCCTGAAAAGCAAGTCTTGAACAGGCAGGATGCCTGTTCCACAATAATTATTGGAGAGGTCTAATGACTAATGACTGCTAACTAATGACTAATGACTAATGACTAATTTATGATTGGTATTTATACAGAAATAGAACAGGGTCAGCGGTGGCTCGATCGCTATCGGGGACGAAAACCGATATTTGCCTGCGTGTTAGGATTTACGGCTACAGGCTTAATTCCGGGCATTTCAGCAGCAGGAGCAACCCCGCACGATCGACAATTTACTTGTTTGGCCGATGCAGAATTTTTGTATAACGGCCCCCAACCGTCGCCCCAATATCCTTTGCCGCCCCTAGAAGCTGGTGCCTCGCCGGTACTGATATCTCGCGCAGTAGTCGAAGCTTTGGAAATTCCCCTTTACCTATTTAATGCTGGTTTGCCCCTCCCACCTCCCGTACCTGCAATTAATTTGGGCGGCACTCCGGCAAAGTGTGTGATTTCTGGGAATGCTTTAGAACTCGAAACAGTCAAACATTTGCTCGAACAAGGATTAATTTGGGGAGCTAAATTGGCAGATCAAACTAATGGTAGCTATTTAATTTTAGGGGAGTGCGTAGTTGGGGGAACAACTACTGCTTTGGGCGTGTTAATGGGTTTGGGTATTGCAGCGGCGGGCAAGGTTAACAGTTCTCATCCTCGCTGCAATCACGCTCAAAAATTGGCTGCGGTGACAGCGGGACTCAATCATGCTGAGTGGGAAATTGGCGGACAAAACAGCACTCCCCTGGAGTTGGTGGCGGCGGTGGGCGATCCGATGCAAATAGCGGTGGCGGGAATGGCGATCGCCGCGAGTCGGACTTGCGGGGTACTCCTGGCCGGGGGGACGCAAATGCTGGCAGTGTACGCTTTGATGCAAGCCTTAGCCCGTGAATATGCTCTGGTATGGTGTCCCGAACAAGTTGCGGTGGGGACTACTCGCTGGGTGGCGGAAGACCCTACAGGAGACACTGTAGGACTCGCTAATGATATCGGCGGTGTGGCTCTGTTGGCCGCGCAGCTAAGTTTTGCTGGATCTCGCTACGGGCAACTGCAAGCTTACGATCGCGGCTATGTTAAGGAAGGTGTGGGTGCGGGAGCGTGTGCGATCGCCAGTGGCTTGGCTGCAAATTGGACTCCAACTCAACTCCTCCAAGCTGTTGAAGCTTTAGCCTCGCGGTGTGAAATTAAACATTAGATAGTCCTGGATGCCAAAAACCCGTTTTTTACTCCAAATATTGGGGTTTTGCAGCGATGAATACACTCCAAAACCGGGTTTTTAGTTTTCTTTGCGTCCAGCGCTGTGAGGAATTAAACATTAAAAATTAAGATGCGCCTATCGAGCAGCGAAGCTGGTTCTGCTGCTCAATAAACTTCATTTTGGCTGAATAATTATCTCATTTTATTTAGCATAAATGCTCTCATCTTTACATAATTTTCTACACAATATCTCGCTTTAATGCAGTATTCTTCCTGCTAATTGCGCGAGAGAAAAAACTCTATGCAATGACTCTATAAGTTGACGAGCATAAATCAACGCAACTTGTATTTTTTTGAGATTAATGCCCGATCCCCGCTAGCAATATTTAATTAGATCCGCCTACCTGTTGCGAGTGTACTCTTTTGGCGAGCAACTGTTCTTCCAAAGCAGCAATTCGATTGTAAGCTGCTGTTAGCTGAGCGGTTAGGCGCTGGATTTGAATTTCTGCGCTCAGCTCTTTTTCGAGGCTTTGAGAATTCTTGTCGAAGTAGCTGTCATCTAACAGTATGTCTTTGTGTTCAAAGAGCCCGTCGAGACGGCTGTAGCTTTGATATGACGAGGTTTTCTCATTTCCTACCGTTCCAGAGCTGGCGTTTCTCTGCTGCTGGGTCAGCTTCGTCTCCTGGGCTGACTCGAATAGCTTGTCATTGAGGTTTTCTATGAGTTTGTAAAGGGCATCGACTTGTTGGGTCAATAATGTAACTTGCTGGTGGAGCGCTTCCATACAATCATCCTTTGGCTCGTAACTTATATCTTTACATATAAGGTAAATCTTTACATAACTGCGATTTATCACTAAATTATTTAATTTTTGACGTAATTGTTGTGTTCCCAATCCTGACGGTAGATTTAGGAAGCCAGTCTGAAGATAATCGATCGCCATTCGTGAGTCGATTTGAGATTTGAGATTTGAGGTTTTAGATAGTTTTGGACGCAGGAACCTAGTTTTTTAACCCCCATACTTCGTTCAAACCTTCAATCAGAGTTAAAACATCAGGTTTCTGAGAGTCGGATCGCGGAGCGTTCTATTAGATTGACTTGGCTCTAGCCAGCGCTTTCAGGATTCAGAACAGTGGCTTTTTAGTTATTAATCTGTCGCGGATTTAAAAAGGATTTTTCACTTCGCTTGTGTAAAAAGCGTCATCCAGCGGCAGAGGGCAACACTCTCCTTGTTTCGTTATATTAAAAAATGTAACACAGATGCAGTCGATCGCCAACCCGGACAAGCGAAATTGGCTCAAAGGAACTTGGAGCAGAGAAATCAGGCGTTAAGTTGAGGGGGCTGTCGGCATCGGAAAGCTCGATCGACAAGGTAGAAGGTAAAATCAGGGCAAGAGCAAAACAGACTCACAGCGCAGCAGAACCGAGTACAATGGCTCTGTGTTTGAGGAAGAAATAAGATAAATCGGCGCCAATTACCGGACTCGACAAACAATTATTTTCCGGGCCGCAGAACACAAAACGATCGGTCAATATTTAGAAAAGCGGATTCACAGGTGAAACGAAGGTCTTTGCTATTGGGGGCCGCCACCCTAACTTTAAGTCAATTGGCGGCAGGGTGCGACTCCAAGCCCATTCTCAAAATTCGATCGCTCAAAAACAGTATTCCGGCCCAACTGGTAAGCAAATTTAGCCGCGATTTACAACCGTCTCCGCTTTTGCAGGTAACGCAAGAACCACAATTAAAAGAATTATTCGCCCTATTGCAGGAGTGGAAACAGGTTCCCAAATCAAAAAATCAAGCTGACTTGGTGATGTTGGGAGATTACTGGCTGACTTTGGCAATTCGGCAAAAATTAATTCAGCCGATCGATCCTGCTAAGTTTGCTAATTGGGCACAATTGCCCGAAAGATGGCAAAAACTCGTCAGGCGCAACGATGACGGTCAATTAGATCCTAAAGGTAAAATTTGGGGCGCACCTTACCGCTGGGGAAGTACAGTAATTGCCTATCGAACAGATAAATTCAAGTCTTTGGGGTGGACTCCCACAGATTGGAGTGACTTGTGGCGATCGGAATTGCGCGATCGAATTTCTCTGCCCGACAGTGCTAGAGAAGTTATCGGTTTAACATTAAAAAAACTCGGAAAATCTTACAATACGCAGCAATTAGATCGAGTCCCAAATCTCAAAAAAGAACTTGCAAATCTGCACCGACAAGTTAAACTTTATAGTTCTGATGCTTACCTGCAACCATTAACTTTAGGCGATACTTGGTTGGCAGTAGGTTCCTCTGGGGACTTGCTGCCGCTGCTGCAAACTCAAAAGGATATTGCTTTAGTAATTCCGGTTTCGGGAACTGCACTTTGGACTGATTTGTGGGTAGAACCAGCATCGGGAAATCCTGTTTCTTTAGTGGAAAAATGGATTGATTTTTGCTTGCAGCCTCGGATTGCTCCTCAATTATCTTTGCTGGCTAAGGCTAGTTCGCCGATAATTGTCGGCATGAAACCCGAGGATTTGCCGGAAGCTGTTCGCACTAATTCTGTGTTGTTGCCGGATGCTAAGATTCTTGCTGCTAGCGACTTTCTGCTGCCGTTTGGGGATGCGGGGATCTCGCTGTATCGATCGCTCTGGCAAGAAATTCGGCAAGTAGTGAAAGGCTAAAATTTCACTACGTTTTGAGGTACGTAGTTGCGCTTCAGCGCTCTTTTATCTATGAAAGAGCAAGGAGCAAGGAGCAGTTTGAGGTACGTAGTTGCGCTTCAGCGCTTTTTTATCTATGAAAGAGCAAGGAGCAAGGAGCAGTTTTGCATTTATAGTGCTGTCCCCGCTCCCGTATTGTACAATAGGCGAGCGGGACATTATTCAAAGAAAAAATACTTTTTAAAAAAATGAGATGCTTCCAAAGAGCGCTGAAGCGCAACAACGTACCTTAGAAAAATAAAAAAATAGCACGGGTTGAAGTGTTGGTATTTGAATTTTAATTACAATCGTAATTATAAATCACCTTAGAAAAATCTAATTTTTCTAAATCTTCAGCACGAATAAAAAAGTTTCCTACTCCCCAATCACCCCAACAAATCTCCTCATCACTCATCATTTGTAAGAGCAAAACTTTATGGTCTTTGTATTGCTGACTATCCTCACGAGGGTCAGTTTGTGTAAAGTAGGCATAACCACCTATTTTAGTCTGATAATTACCTATATTAGCATTATACCAACGTCCTAATTTGAAGTTATCTGCTCTCATTAAATTAGATAATTTTTCTATACTTTCGATAGTAAAAAAATGTTTGAATTGATAGTCTTCGCAACCAATCCACTCATGGTGGAGACTAAAGTCTAAAGCCAAACATTCTTGAGGATTATTCACATCGTTGTAATTTAAAGGTGAAAAGCCCTCCAATTCTTGATTTAATAAAAAAGCAAAATCTGTGGAGAAATTATTTTTATCAATCTCAGCAACATACAATAGTTTGAAATCTTTTTGATTGTCCAACTTGTATAAATCCATGCCATACAAATCTGTGTCACCGATATAAAATTGCAAAATTCCTTTTTTGGGGAAAGGCGCTAAATATGGCACTTTGGCAAAGATTTCCTCAAAATTGAGTTGTGCCAAAAGGTGCATATATTTTCCATCACTATCTTTGGGAAAATCGCAACCTTTCGGCAAGTAAGGCACTCCGCCAAATTTGCTTGACCACAAATCAGTCGCCTTTCGTTCGTAAGTGATTTTGATAACAGGCTTTTCTGAACTTTCAATTTCTTGGCGAAAAGGTTCTAATTCAGCAGGAAGCTCAAGGTTTGTTTTCATTTTTTTCTACGTATTACAAACCGCATTTATCAGCTCAAATGCACGGTGCGTCAGCTCTTGATTTATCCATTATACATCAAATAACTCGCTGCTGACGCACCCTACTAAAATTCCTTCCGCCTTCCTCGAAGACGCGGATTTGAGAGAGATTCTAAATCAATGCGACAACTAAGCCGATCGCCCTTGCACGAATAAACTGCCAAAGCTGTGCCTTGACGGTTGCAAACTCGCACATTGTAACCGTATTCGCTGGCGACAGTGCCAAAGCGGTTGACAAACTGATAGCGTTCCATATAATCGAGCAAACTCCAAAGTTGGCGGTTGACGATAATAATTACCCAAGTATTGCCGGGATCGACAAACCAGCGATCGAGCAATTTTCCGCCAAACTGTTTTTGAGCTAACCACAGACTCGGCACGCTTTTTTCGGTTTGCGAAAGCGGGGGCGACGGTAAATTAGCAGCGCTGCCAGTCGGGCAAGCCGGCTGCTGGGAAAATGCCGCAGATTGTCCCCACAGCAAGGCTCCGAGGCACGCAGAACAGGCGATCGGGAACAAAAATAAACTTTTTGTCAAAATGCCATGCCTGCGGGTATCAACATCGTATTTCATAATTATTATGTTCTTTATTATATGTTTCCCATAGGGGCGGGTTTTACCAACAATTTATGTCGGAAACTCGCAATTTAGAAAACCCGCCCCCGCACAGCAGATTACCTACATCAACCTTACATTCTGGAGTTTAGACTAAACAATGGCCGCAGCTAAAAGTAGCTGCCTTTTACTAGAAGGCAAGCTGTTACTCAACAACT
>NZ_JAUBSF010000163.1:0-5943 GCF_036704615.1 Microcoleus sp. K4-B3 | reverse complement strand
TTTTAGTAGGCATTGACTTTTTATAAATATCATTATATTGTACTATACAATATGCGTTTTAGATGCTGAACAGCTTATACGTTTATTTATTGTTTAGCAAGAGAGTCAGTGATTTTTTGAGCAATGAAATTTTTAATCTGGTGACTCACGCTCTTCATGAGAGAAAACGCGAGCCCCCTTTTTCGGCACACTATATATAGTGTGCCTGCGTAAGTCCTGATTATGGTTAATTCACCGGACACGATATTACCAATTGCAAATTGCCTAATTCCAACGCTTCTTGCGCTGTCGCTGGTTCGCCACCGACTCCACCAGTCCCAGTCCGAGAAAATTACTCAGCAGCGACGCATTCCCGTAACTCAGGAAAGGGAGCGGAATGCCCGTCACTGGAGCCAAGCCAATGTTCATCCCAATATTTACGAACACCTGAAAAATCAACATTGACAGTACGCCGATCGCCAGCAAAGAACCAAAATTATCGTTAGCAGTTTGAGCGATCGTCACCAACCGGAAACAAATTATCCAGAACACCAACAGCACGCAAATGCACCCAATAAACCCCAATTCTTCGCCAATAGCTGAAAAGATAAAGTCCGTATGCTGTTCGGGAATAAAGTTAAGCTGAGTTTGCGTTCCGTGAAATAAACCCCTGCCTTTGAGTTCCCCAGCCCCAATCGCAATCCGAGATTGAATCAAGTGATATCCGCTGCCTAAAGGGTCTTTCTCGGGATTTAAAAACCCTGTCAGGCGCATTTTTTGATAATCCTTGAGCACATTCCAAAAAATATGTCCGAGGTGTCCAGAAACAACGTTCACCAACACAGCACCGAAAGTCCCCAACCAGGGCCAAGGCAGGGTTCGCCAAGCGATAATACCCGCAACAACTACCCAGGCTATCCAAATCGGTGTATACAGGTTATTGAAGAGAACTGAGATGAGAGGAGAAAATAGCAATATTAGCCAGCCGGGATTGACATTACCCCAGTAAAACATCCCCATTGTGATCGCGCCGAACACTAAGGAAGTACCTAAATTTGGTTCGGCAAATATCAATCCCCAGGGTACAGCCATAATTGCCAGCATCCTCAACATATTACCTACCGTGGGGACACTCTTCTCGTGCAGGAGAGCTGCTAAAGTGACAATCATGCCTACTTTGGCAAATTCTGACGGTTGCAGGTAAAAGCCGCCGATGTTGATCCACCGCTGGGCACCGAGTCCTGTAGTACCGATAAACCGCACTGCGATCAGCGACAAATTGATTAATATGTAAATCGGCCATTTCCACTCCAGCAGTATTTGGTAGCGGCAGCGGGAAATGATGATGGCGAGGAACAAACCGACTCCACCAGTTACCCAGTGTCGCCACCAGTCGATGAGTCCCTGGTTGATTTCGACGCTGCGAATCATGATTCCCCCGAAGATGGTGAGGGCGATGCAAGCGGCAAACAGCCAAGGGTCTGCTTCTTCCCAGGGTTTGAAGATTGATTTCCAGCGGTTTCTGACTTGTATTCTCTGCAACATGAGGATTTTAGATTTTAGATTTTAGATTATCGAGCCGATTTTCGGAAGTTGTGGATATAGTTCGGATTCAGAGCCTGCACCTTACTGTAGGAGCGTCGGTGTGAGTATCTCACATTATTCGGGCAGTTCTAGGGAGGTTCCGGGCCCTCAGCAACGGGCTAGGAGTGGGCCGACACACTAATCTGTAGCGTGCGCGACCTGGCGCACCTTATGCGGATTTAGCCCGATCGCGATCCGCAAGTCCGAAAATAGTCAGGCCGGTTCGTAAAGATACTCGAAGCCGTTCCCATCTGGATCTCTGCCGTAAAAAGATGCAGTACCGTCGCGGTGTTCGTGAATGTGGGTGACGGAAACACCATCGGCTTTGAGTTGTTGGTAGGCGGATTCCATTTCGGTACGATCGTCAAATACAAACCCAAAATGCGGCCCTGCTTGGTCGTAACTCGGACTCAACAGCGCCAATCCGTCCTCTCCTGCTTTCAAATAAGCCCAGTCTGCATCTTTCCAGACTAACTCCATGCCCAAGTTTAGATAGAACTCAGCAGACTTCTCTATATCTTGCACGCAGACGGCTACGTGTCCCAATCGTTTTAGTTTCATGTCAACAAAATTTATGGTTGTTCTTTCGTTTATTGTATCTATTTTCTGATTTGTTACTCAATTAATTAGGTATTTTTTCGATTTTTTTAGTCGCGGCTAACTCTACTTTTTCTACTTGTTTGCTGGCGTCCATTTCGCCGAACAGTTGAACGGCGCGGTCAAAATTTTCTTGAGTTTTCTCGATGTTACCAAGTTTTTGTTCTGTCAGTGCTAGTTGATAGCAAGCTTCGGCTCGGTCTAATTTGGCGCTGGCTCGATCGAGTATTTCTATTGCTTCTGCATGGTGCTGCAGGGCTTGGTCAAATTCTCCCCGTTCTCGGTACAGCGCTGCTGTACCGCTGAGAGCTTTGGCTTTGATGGTGCTGTACTGGTTTTGGTCGGCGATCGCGATCGCTTGGCGGTACAAGCTCAAAGCTTTCTCTGTCTCTCCCAGGTTTTGATAGGTGGCGGCGAGAAAAACTAACTTGTATCCCGTACTCACCAAATGACTGTTTTCCCGATCGGCATAAAGTTTTTCGGCGAGATCCTCCGCCTCTTTTTTGGCTCCGACACAGGAGTTGAGGAAAGCTAACCCGACATCGATCGAATAGCTATTAATCCCGATTTCGTCTCGCAAAGGTTTCAGCTTGACAAATATCTCCATAGCTGATTCTAATTCGCGCATTTCTATTTGACAAAAACCTATATTAATTGCAGCGTTAACTTTCCAAAATTCCAGATTTGCTTGTTTGCCGTTTTCCGGCTCGCTGCTTTTTGCTATAATTTGCAAAGATTTAGTTGCTTTTATTTCTGATATTTGATGGCATTCTATGGCTTGATTTATTTCACCTAAGATCCGGTAACAAATACCTAAAATACTGTATAAACCGCTCAAATAATAATCAGAAGTCACATTGTTGACGATGCGAGTAGTTGCTGAAATTATGGGCTGCAAGAAACCTAATTTGTAGAGCGCTCTACCGAGCTTGTAATCTTTGGCAAACTGGATATTGATTTTTTTGAGGATGACGCTCGCGGCCTGCTCGAAACAGCTAATTGCCACATAATGATAGTAAGCTTCAAAAGCTTTCAGCGCATCTTCTACAGTCTCAATATTTTCAACACTCTCGCTCCAGAACTCGGCTGCTTTGCGGTTTGCAGTTTCCCAGTCTCCGGGCGAGAGCCGATCGACCGCTTCTTCCCGAATTGCTGGATGCAGCCAGTATTCCCCCTTCTGAGACTCGACTAGCGATCGGTGCAACAGCGATTTAATGATTTGTCGGCGTCCGGCTTCGGGTACGTCCCACAGCAAACACAAAAGTCCGTCAGTAGGGACTGTCGGCACGTCTTGATAGCGGTAACAGCCCAAGCGACAGAGGAGTTGATAGGCTTCCAAATCGAGTTCTTGCAGGCGGTTAAACTGACTGGTAACTAAATTTTTTAAGTCAGTTTCAAGGAGGGGATGGTCGCTGTTTTCCAGCCAGTAAGCCGCCATATCTCCGTCAAAGTCTTCTCGCATTGTGCCCCAAAGGATGCCCATTGCTTTGGCATTACCGCCGTAAACTTTGTGCATTTCCTTGAGGGCGACAGGATCTATCTTAATATTGCGATCGCTAAAAAATTGCTGCCAAACTTCCACCTCTAATCCCGGAAGCAGGTAGTGTTCGACGGTTACGTCTGAATCGCAAAGCCGATCGCGACTGGTAATCAGCGTTACCGACTGCACCTCCGCGTCAGCCAAAACTCGCAACAGTTCCACGTAAAGCCGGTGCGGTTCAATAAACTTACCTTGTCCGTCGAGTGCGGCTTCCAAATTGTCAATCAATACGCCGACTTTGTGAGTCTGAAGCTGCCGCTTCAGCCGCCCCAAGGTGACGCCAAAGTCGGGCCCTGGTTCTTCCTGAAAGTCTTGCTTGAGCCATTCTTCGATCGCGCTTTCCAAGGCTGTGATGTTCTCTGTCTCTTTTGCCATCAACAGTTCAATTACCCGATCGAACCCTTGAGATTTCAGATACTGTCTGGCCAAAGTCGTTTTGCCCATACCGCCGGCACTTTGGATGACAATCACTTTTGCACCTTGCGCGACGAGGGTATTGAGATCGGCGATTGCCGCTTCCCTGCCCAAAAAGTTGGGATTTTCGATCTCCAATTCCGCATCGGGGTGGTTAGGCACTTGGGCCGGAACAATTTGTCCCGACTGCGGTTCAAGTTTCGAGTAGCTGCGCCAATACCGCTCTACAACCGCTTGAAGGTTGTCTCTTTTAATTTTTTCGCCTTCTCCAAACAGCGCTGAAAGCCGCTTCCACAAATTAGAGGCAGCATCCTTAACAGTCCCTACTCCATACCCTTCACTATCTGCAACCTGTTGGTACGTCCTGCCTTGCACTCCCATCCATGCTTCGCGAAAGATAGCGCTGTCAAGGTTGTCGAGAGTTTTCAGGTTTCGAGCCACAAGTAACGAGTTGGTAAAATCCAGTGCACGATCGGCTTCCATTTAGTCACCAGGTTTAGCGTTACCCATCTGACACAACTTTAACAGACTTTTTCCGACTCGCTTACACCCTCAAACAGTGGACTTGTATAGACTTTTACCGACTGACACGGCCGAGGTTGGCGGGGGATACTGTTGAGTGTGGAGGGGAAGTTGACAGACAAGCTTCTAACTTACACACCGATCGAGTCGAGTTTATATTTAGGAGCAAGCAGCTATGTCTATTAACGATGTTGAAACAGCGATCGTGGATGAAGAAATTCGACCTAATGAGCCCGGTCGCGTTCGTTTCCAAAACAGTTGGTGGCCGGCGAAGTGCGATCGAGACATGACTTTTGAACCCGGTGAGGTGGTTCGCGTCGTGGGAATTGACAATATTACTTTGATCGTTGCAGCGGCGTTTGTCATCAATTCTGAAAGTTAAGGCAAATCTACAATCGGGAGCAAGCAATCATGAATTTTGACAATTCCCAAAAAGCGATCGTGGATGAAGAAATTCGACCTCATGAGTTCGGTCGTGTTCGTTTCCAAAACAGTTGGTGGCCGGCGAAGTGCGATCCTCTTCGAGGGCTCCGCTAACGAGACCTGACTTTTGAACCCGGTGACGAGGTTCGCGTAGTCGGAATTGACAATATTACTTTAATAGTTGAAGCGTCATTATAAATCAATGGTTTAGGGACTCGGACTATCAGTTTTTAGTATCTCAAAGTTACGAAAAATTTGCAATTAGGAGCAAACTATGATGACTGTCAGCTATTTGGAAAAAGCGATAGTAGAAGAAGAAATTCGGCCTAATAAATGCGGCATCGTCCGCTTCCAAAGCAGTTGGTGGCCCGCTAAGTGCGATCGAAAAATAACTTTGAAACCGGGTGACGTGGTTCGCGTCGTGAGACTTGACAACATTACTCTGATAGTTGAAGCGTAGTTAGAAATTAAGAAGTTAGCGAGTCAAGCTATAAGTTTATCGCATCTCAAAGTTGCGGCAAACTTGGAATTAGAAGCCAAAAATCATGACTGTCAGGCATTTGGAAAAAGCGATCGTAGAAGAAGAAAGTCGGCCTGACAAATTCGGCTTCGTCCCCTTCCAAAGCAGTTGATGGCCTGCTCCGGTGCGATAAAGGCATAACTTTTAAACCGGGAGATCTGGTTTATGTGGTGGGAATTGACAAGATTACCTTGCTGCTGGAGGGTATGGCTTGAAATGTCGGAATTTGCGCTCGCGCCGACAAACTGAGCTTTCTTTAAACCCTGTCGGTTTAAGTTAGCAGCAGTGTTAGAGTCGATTAGGGAGTTACCCCCCTAACCTCTCCTTCAGAACCGTGCGTGAGACTTTCATCTCACACGGCTCC
>NZ_JAUBSF010000162.1:0-6022 GCF_036704615.1 Microcoleus sp. K4-B3 | reverse complement strand
ATTGGTTATCAAATGGGGACGGAAACTTAAAAACAAAGGAAATGCTATTATCACAATTTAAATGCGAAACAGCTTACACTTCATCATTTTTAAGCTTGAGATGGACTTCACCTGATTCTGGGTTTTGTACGATTTTCATTTAAAAGTAGTTGTCTAGTGGTTGTCTAGCAGCCGATCGCCCAACAGCGACCGATCGGCAAATTGTCTAAGATTTTTCCTCAGGAGTATTTGCAATAGTGTTCAGCCGCGCAGCTATATCGCAAATACCCCTAACTTCAGCAGAGTCAAAGGAGCTATCGCTTTCTAACTCTTTTACTCTTTTGCTCAAATCTGATAATTGTTCGTGGACTATTGCAAAAGCATTGCGATGATTTTGCAAAATTTCATCATGTCTCTCTAGAGCGGTAACTATTTTATTCAAAATAGTCACAGGGTTGTCGTCCATCTAATCAAACTCCTTTTTAATTTATATCTAGTGGTTGTCTAGTAGCCGATCGCACTTAACGACAGATTCAACGAGCGCCTCGTTAGTCGGATACTTGCTAACCCAGGTCTGGTAATCCCTCGTCGGACTCTGTGCAATTTCCCACATCTCGCCGCCGATGTTTCTGATAAACAGCTTCACGCACCGACCCGCCACGTAATCCAGGTCTAAGTTGCCATCCTCTAGTTCGATATCTCCGAGTTTTGTATCCAGTTCCCTTAAGGCCTCAAGATAACCTAGCCCGATAGGTCGCGAGTATCGAATTGCGTTTACTGCGATTTGTATAACTTGTTGCTCGGTCGCTTTGAATTGAAAAGTCATGTGTTTTACTGTCTAGTGACTGCTAGCAAATGTCTAGTGGTTTAGCCGATCGCCCTTTGCGACCGACTCGACAAGCGCCTCATTCTCTAAAGTTGTTGTAAATTCTTCTGTCAAGTTCCAGCCCTGGTCGAGCAAGGTATAAGCGTTAGGGCAAGGAATTAATGATTTGTGCAGTTTCCTCGCTGCCAATTCGGCTACCTTCATTGTGTTGCCAATCCTGTCGGCGCGGGTTGTGGTTTTTAAAAGCTGAACCGCCGCAATTAAGGAGTGAACTTCCGGCCCGCTCAAAAATATTTGTACTTGTTTGAGGTCTTGGAGTTCGCGGACACCTTGCTCGTGAAGGAGATTTTCTTGTTTGAGCGTTTGTTTTTCCATTGGATGTCTAAATGTCTAGTGTTTGTCTAGCAGCCGATCGCCCTTCGCGACCGATCGCCCGCTTACATATCGAGTTCAAAACCTTCCCTCTCAAACTTCCGCTGAAGCTGGTACATCATCGCAGCGCCGGCGGCTAAAGTTTTGGGGTCGATATCTTCATCGCCGGCTACAACTTCCGCCCTTTTGTAGCCGGTGCAGCGGCAGCCGAGGTTTTGCAGAAATCTCTCGCAGAATTCCTCGCACTGCTGCCAAGGTTCTTCTTCGGTTCCTTCCGGCACTAAGATGTCGGCGCTGGGATTCCAGCCGAGTTCCAGCACTTTGTAAGTTTCGGATGTTTCGCTGAACAGGTTTTGCAGTTGCCGCGCCGTGTCGATCGCAATTTTGGTAAACGTATCGTCGGCAATCGCTGGGTGACGGGTTGCCAGTTGGATGTGACTGATAATTGCGATCGCTGCGATGGGCGGAAGTTCGATCGAAGCTGGCGGCAAGTCCTGCATCGCGTTCACTTCGTCGGCGTATTTCTTCAGGTTGGGATACTTGGTCATTGGTTGTCTAGTGATTGTCTAGTAGTAGCCGATCGCCCAACAGCGACCGATCGGCAAATTGTCTACGCGGTTCGGCCGCTCACAGCATCTTTGAATTGCTTGCCTGCCGAGAAAGCCGGCACCGTGGTAGCAGGTATCGTCATCTGTTCCCCGGTCTTGGGGTTGCGACCGTCGCGAGCTTTGCGCTCTCTCGCTTCAAACGAGCCGAAACCGACTAGCGTTACTTTCTCGCCGTCTGCGACTGCCTGAGTGATGGAATCTATCAGGGCGTTTAACAGTGCATTGGCTGCTTTTTGGGTAGTGTCGGCTTTGGTGGCGGCTAACTCCACAAGTTCTGCTTTGTTCATAAGTGCGATCGCCCTTTGGTCATTAGTTATTAGTTATTAGTCATTAGTAACGCAAAACCAGCACCCCTAAGGAGTGCTGGCTTCTGTTGCGATTATTCTGCGAGGTTCTCCCCGCCGTTTTGATTGGATGGCTCTGTTTGTTGCTGCTGCATCAGTATCTGTTGCTGCTGCTGCATTTCTTGATACTGCTGTTCTTGCAGCTCTTTGAGCTTGATTAAGTTGTTGAGTTTTTCTTGATATTCCTTGACTTCCTCGCGGTACCAGATGATGCACTCTTGACTCTTGACCAACTGCTTTTTGGCATCGTCGATTAGCTGGTCGATAACTCCCCCAAAGGGGTTGAAATTTCCAATTCCCTCCTTGCTATCTTCTCGATCAAGTGTGAGGAGCTGAGCCCCAACCCCTCTGCTAACTCCCGAAAGAGCCTCGCTGCCGTGGGTGTAAGGGTGAACACTTTGTCCACCTTCACTTCCCCGTACTCCAACTGTTTTGCCTTCTTGACCTTGACCATGCTGTTGATTCATAACGTCTCTTTTAAAAGATTACCAAAGTCACCTAGGTTAGGTTGACATACTGACCGAGGTGACTTTATGATAGTACCAAAGTCACCTCGGTGACAAGATTACCTGCATAAACCTGAACGAACTGGGTGGGCAACACCCACCCTTTCCCTAACCTATGTACACCCTGGAAAGTCTGCAACAGAAGAATTTAAAGGAATTGAAGGAAATTGGCTGTCAGCTCGACGTACTCCCGGAGGGCGACAGACGTTGCCGGCAGAACTGGATTGATGCCCTAGTCGGCGTGCAGCCCCCGCTGCTGCAACTGCTGGAAGCTTCCCCCGCGGAGGTAGTCGAACCGGTTCAGGAGGCGATCGAAGTTCAAGCCACCGAGCCGATCGAAATCCAAGCCCTGGCGTCTTTTCAGATTGGCGATTTAGTCAAGTCCGTTTCTCAGCGTTGGGGAATTGAAAACAAATCCTTGACAGGCACTGTGATTCTCGTTCACCAGTCGGGCGGGGTGCGTGTTGATTTCGGCTCCGGTGGAACTTTTGATTATTCCCGCCCTGGACTGAAGGATTTGGAGTTGATTAAAAAGCCGATCGAAGTTCAAGCCCAGGAGCCAATTAAAGAAGAGCTTTTTGACTTAGAAGAGCTTTTCGAGCGCGACTCGACCGACTGTCCGGCCTGTGGGAGTGTTGACTCCTTGTATGCTGTCCGGTCGCAAGAGTACGCCAACGGTTTTTGGGACATTCACTGCGACCAGTGCTACTCAGGTTGCTCCACCGACAGACTGCCGCTTTGCTTGGGTGAATGCGAGATCGAAGTTCAAGCCCAGGAGCCGCCGATCGAGTCCAAGTTTGGTCGCATCGTTTATTCTCGATCGGTCGAAAGTGCGATCGCACAAACAGAAAAAACAACGACGGGGGAAACTGATGGAAATACGCCAAAAACTGATGGAAGTACAACCGCCACACTTGTACGATTGTGTGCTCCTTCACATCACCCAGGCGCCGATACCGCCGAATTACATGGAAGTAGCGGCGGCATTGAAAGCAGCAATCCCCAACACAAAGAAGGCAATCGAGTATTGGAAGTGGCAGGGGATAGTGAAAGAGATAAAGGGCGAGCTTTACGCAGTCAGCCAATTGAACTAGCGGCCATTTACAACGACGAACAACCTCCCAACCGAGGCGACGGCAAAGGGCGAGTCGAAAGTGCGATCGCACCAGCGGCCAAAAAATCCCTCGATGCCGAAGCGGATTGTTCCCAGTCACTGCCGGGGATTACCTTCTCGCCTAGGTTTCTAGCAACCTACCCCCCCTACTTCGGCGAGGTTCACTACAAAGCAGAAGCCACCGGGCAACTCAACTTGCTCGAACCGGAAACAGACGGCGAGCCGCCAGACCCCGATGATTTTGAATTGCTCGAAGACTTCAAAAGGGCGATCGCACTTTGGGACGCAAAACACGAAGTTAACCCCATAGATAACGAGCCACTAGACATAGCGCTAGACTCTTTTTGCTTGTGGGCCCCTTGCCCCGACGACTGGTACGAGCCGGCAGCCAAAAGTTCCAGCACTTGCGAATTCCTTATTCCTGTTTTTGACGCTTGGTGCGATCGGCAAAACGACTCCGATGAACCGCCCGACACAGGGATTGGCGCGCGATTGCCGGGGCCCAAGCCGCCCAAATTTCCCCCGGGGGCGATCGGGCAGTCACGTGACAGTGACATACCAAACGCAGGTCAAGCGCATACCAAACGAATACCAATCACATACCAGTTACATACCAATCACAGCCTAAGCGGACGCCAAACGAATATCTACTGCATTACTTACTGCATGGCTGCTGCTGGTAGCAGTCAACTAGGGCGATCGCCTCCGGGAGGTGATGTCATGTAAAAGCAATTGCTTGCGTACAGCATTGATTGATTTATCACCCTTCTGAATCAGAGTTATGCGATCGCCACTCGAACCTGGCGATCGCTTCTTCCCTCCTTCGCTGTTATGGAAAAAGCACATTGGTATCGCTACCTGTGCAACGGGTACGAACCTGACAACACCATCAAACTAACGGGTGAATTGGTTGGTGGCTCTTATGTAGTTTTTGAAATGTGGGGGTCGCTCACTTTCAACGACGGACACTTCTTTGCATCAATTCATAGAAATGATAGTGGAGAGTTTGTTTGGAGAAGCGACGACAGAACAGGTCACGCAACTACTTTTATGGACGCTTGGGAGAATATGCCCGCCGTCATCAAAGACCCAGACCATTGGGACTAGTCAGATATGATTTATCACGATTAACAGTTGCCAACTATGGAAACAACCGAAAATCAAATTGATTGGTACGAACAACCGAAAGAATGCGTTTTTGACTACAAGGGTAATGACTGTCCTGCGTGGGCTTTAGGTCAGATACGTCTACCGTTTGCCCTCCGCACAAATCTGTTTATTTTAGTCGGAGATTTTGCTTGCGAACTTCTCTGGTTTTCCAGCGATAAAATCTCATTCCAGCCCCGCATACCTTGGAGTGATTCACACAGGGAACGCGCTTATTCTTTACTAACTACTGACAAATGGAAATCACTGCCAATTTATTTCTAAGCGAGCCGCGCGGTGATTTTCAACCGCTCCTGGACTTCGCAGAAGAAACCCTCGCTACCGCTCCCTACAACGACTTGAGCGAACTCACGCGCGAGATTAAGAGAGGCTTTCTAGACTACGTGCGCCAAGGTATCATGCTGCACACCATCCGCCGATTCCGACTGTACAAAGACAAATTCAAAGATTTTAAAACCTACTGCGAACAAGGCTTAGGCCGCCAGCATTTTTACTGCAAGCAAATCATCAAAGCAGCCGACATCTGCCTCCGACTAATAAAAGCCGGGTTCCAAATTTTGCCCAACTGCGTGGCTCAAGCTACCACGCTGGGGAAGTACGCTGCGGTGGATAAATACGGCGACAGTCCTTTACAGAGCAAGTGGCAAGAGGTTGTCGATAGCGTACCCAAAGAAAGAATTTCGGCAGTGACCATCGCCGAGACGATCGACGAAAACCCCGAGCCCAGACTCCAGCAAGTCCGCATCAAAAAGGACACCTACGCACTTCTGGTCAAGAAAGCAGCAGCAGCCGGGCTGTCCTTCCAGGAGCTCCTGGATAGAATCGCCGACGAGTACAAGCCCCAAGAAGATACAGAGGAGCCAACCATCCCCACTCCCGAGCAAGAAGAAATTTTAGACCAGCTAGACGCCGAGTTTCAGAAAGACGCTGCTGTCGCGGAGGCGATCGGCTCAACCAACAAACCAGTAGCAGGTTTTGGCAAAAGAAAGCCCTCAAAATGCCATCAAAAAGCTATCAATAGATCCGACAAAGTGTCGGACTCATCCTAATTAGTTTTTTAAAACCATGTCTCACAATACTTTCACTTACAGGCATTCTGAGTTGCC
>NZ_JAUBSF010000022.1:0-83017 GCF_036704615.1 Microcoleus sp. K4-B3 | reverse complement strand
GGCACAGCAAAGTTTTCAGTTCTGCTGCGGTTTCTCGAATCACAATCTTGACAACTCCTGACATGGTTTTGACCTCTCTTTGGCTACTAAATTGCAAAATGCATTTCTACTAACTGTAGCACTATTTTATGAAATTGGTATTACATATCGAAAGAGCATTATCGATTATTTTGGGGTAGGGAAACGGCACTGCCGTGTCCTCCGTTGCTTGCTTTTTTTAAACTGGTTTTATTTAATTAAAAACCCGGTTTCTCTGAGAAACCGGGTTTTTAATCAACAGTATTTATCCGTTTGTCGATCGCATTAATGGCTCAATGCGAATTCGGGCAATTTCGGCTCAGATGAACCATCCGGCACTACCTTAACCTGACCGTTTTCATCCACATCAACGATCGCCTTTTGGCCTTCTTTAAGCTTCCCAGACAGCATTTCCTCAGCCAGTACATCTTCCAACAACCGCATGATTGCGCGGCGCAAAGGTCGAGCACCGTAGCTGGGATTGTAGCCTTCTGTAACTAACAGATCCTTGAACCGTTCCGTCACCGACAAAGTAATACCCTGTTCGGTTAAGCGGCTGAAGACTTGCTGCAACATAATGTCCGCAATCTGCTTCACTTCTTCCCTGTTCAACTGGCGGAAGACGATAATCTCATCCAAGCGGTTGATAAATTCGGGACGGAAAAACTGTTTCATTTCTTCGTTTACCAAGCTGCGAACGCGGTTGTACTGCGCGTCTGCGGCACTTTCAGTAAACTCGAAACCGAGACCGCCGCCGCCTTTTTCAATCACTCGCGAACCGATGTTTGATGTCATCACGAGCAGCGTATTCTTAAAGTCTACTGTCCGACCTTTGGCATCGGTCAAGCGGCCGTCTTCCAAGATTTGCAGCATCATGTTGAAGACATCCGGGTGAGCTTTTTCGATTTCGTCGAACAAGATGACCGTGTAAGGACGGCGCCGGACTGCTTCTGTTAGTTGGCCGCCTTCATCGTAGCCAACGTAACCCGGAGGCGAACCGATGAGTTTAGAAACCGTGTGGCGTTCCATGAATTCGGACATATCTAACCGAATCATGGCTTCTTCGGAACCGAAGAAATATGTTGCCAGGGCTTTTGTAAGTTCCGTTTTACCGACGCCTGTGGGGCCGGAAAAGATGAAACTAGCGATCGGGCGATTGGGATTTTTCAAGCCTACCCGCGCGCGGCGGATAGCCCGAGAAACTGCGCTGACAGCTTCTTCTTGACCGATCAAGCGCTGGTGCAAAGTATCTTCCATGTGCAGCAGCAATTCTGATTCGGATTCTGTCAGCTTGCTGACTGGTACTCCCGTCCAGTTAGCCACGATGTGGGCGATGTCTTCTTCGGTGACGATGGGAGAAGTTTTGAGTTGGCTTTTGTTGATCGTAGCTTCGGCGATTTCGGCTTCAATTTCTAATTCGCGATCGCGCAATTTTCCAGCTTTGTCGAAGTCTTGCTCGCGCACTGCTGCATCTTTTTCTTTTGTTACTGCAGGCAGTTGCTTTTTGAGTTCTTTAACTTCGGGCGGCGTTTGTGAATTCATCACGCGGACGCGGGAACCTGCTTCGTCAATTAAGTCGATCGCCTTGTCTGGCAAAAACCGATCGTTAATGTATCTGTCTGACAGTGTAGCCGCTGCTTCTAAAGCTGCGTCGGAAATTGTCAGTCGGTGATGCTGTTCGTAAGCCGATCGCAACCCGTACAATATTTCTATTGTTTCAGCCACGCTCGGTTCGCCGACTTTGATCGGTTGGAAGCGGCGTTCTAAGGCAGCGTCGCGCTCGATGTGTTTGCGATATTCGTCCAAGGTAGTGGCGCCGACACACTGCAATTCGCCTCTGGCAAGGGCGGGTTTGAGCATATTGGAGGCGTCCATGCTGCCTTGAATTGCGCCTGCACCGACTAAGGTGTGAATTTCATCAATTACCAGAATGATATTGCCGGCAGCGCGAATTTCGGCCATGATTTTCGTCAGCCGTTCTTCAAATTCGCCTCGGAACTTTGTACCAGCAATCAGCGAACCCATATCGAGGCTGATTACTTGTTTGTCTTCTAAAATTTCCGGGACGTTTCTATTAACAATCCGCTGGGCTAGGCCTTCAGCGAGGGCTGTTTTGCCGACTCCCGGTTCGCCTACTAACACTGGATTGTTCTTCGTGCGGCGGCCGAGCACTTGGATCACGCGCTCAATTTCATTTTCGCGGCCCACCACAGGATCGAGTTTGCCTGCTGCGGCTAACTTGGTCAGGTTTGTGCCGAATTCTTCTAAAGTCGGGATTTTGCGATCGCCGCTATCCCCCCTGCCTCCGGGTACCGCCGCCACTTCTCCCACGGCACGAATTACCTGCGTGCGGACTCTCTGGCGATCGATCCCCAAGTTTTGCAGCACCTTCCCCGCCACCCCTTCGTCGTCTTGGATCAGCCCCAAGAGGATGTGCTCGGTGCCGATGTAATTGTGGCCTAACTGCCGCGCTTCGTTCAGCGCCGTCTCAAAAATGCGCTTAACGCGGGGCGTAAAAGGAATTTCCGGCGGGAGGAACCCGGAACCCCTACCGATGATATTTTCGATTTCATTACGCGCCTCTTTCAAGTTGAGGCCCATATCCAGTAATACTTTTGCAGCGATGCCAGTGCCTTCGCCGACGAGTCCCAGGAGGATTTGCTCGGTGCCTACAAAATTGTGGCCGAGACGCCGCGCTTCCTCTTGGGCTAGCATGATTGCTTTAATGGCTTGTTCTGTAAAGCGTTCAAACATATTTTTTCTATCCTACTGTCTTGGCGAGGGCTGTATCGCTGCTGGTAAGGAGCGATTTGGAACACTACACAAATTATAGATGTAAATTTTTGTGTATTTCCTTCTCTAACAATGTATCTTGCTAAGGGGGGAGGGACAGTGGGGAGACCCGAATAGTAGGGGTGTGGTTGCCGTCCGCTGTCGATCGGATATTAATTGAGAATAATAGTAGCAAAATGGCTTGATTCCATGAATACTATCATTTTATCTATAAATAGATTCTTGTACGAGTAAATAAAGCTTGATTTTTTTTTACCTAAGTACGTGGTTTAATTAAGCATATAACAGTTGCCATGTCAAGACTTTTGACGGTTGCCATGTCAAGACTTTTGACGGTTGAGGGTGGTCGTGCCGTCAGCCAACAGCCAACAGTCAACAGCCAACAGCGACTCGAATCAGATATTTTTTTAACTCTGAGGAGAACTCCATGCAATTTCTCTCGCAATACCAAATCCACTCCACTCTCCACGAAGGTATGGAAACGATTATTTATCGAGGAAAAAGCCCCACCCACCAAGAGACAACCGTACTCAAAATCCTGAAAGCTGAATATCCCACCCTCGATGCAATTACCCGGATCAAGCACGAGTATCGCATTCGCCAACATTTAGACCATCCGGGCCTAGTTAAAGTCATTAGCCTAGAAACCTTTGACAACCGTCTCGGCTTGCTTTTGGAAGACTATAATGGCGAATCTATCGATCGACTGATGGCGAGACAAAAGCTCGAAGTCATAACCTGTTTGAGGTTTGGCATTCAACTCATAAAAACCTTAGAATATCTGCACCTTCAAAAAATTATTCATAAAGATATTAAGCCTAGCAATATCATCATCAACAGCCACACAGGAATTATTAAACTGACAGATTTTGGGATTGCTTCGCGATTGTCCAAAGAAACTCCCCAAATTAATAATACTAACTCGATAGTCGGCACTTTGGCTTATATGTCTCCCGAACAAACCGGGAGAATGAACCGCACCCTCGACTACCGCACCGACTTTTATTCTCTCGGAATCACTTTATATGAAATGCTGACAGGTCAATTGCCATTTATGAGCAACGACCCTTTAGAAATTGTTTACAGTCACATAGCCTCTCAAGCAATTGTACCCCATCAAATTAATTCAGAGATTCCACCAGCTATCTCACAAATTGTGATGAAATTGATGGCAAAAAATGCAGAACAGAGATATCAAACCTCAGGCGGATTGTTAGCTGATTTAGAAAATTGTTTAAATCAGTTAGAAACTACAGGCAAGATAGTCGATTTTACCCCCGGAAACTTAGATATATTGAGTCAGTTGTTGATTCCTCAAAAATTGTACGGTCGGGAAACACAAGTCAGCGAACTATTAGCAGCCTTTGAACGTGTAGCTAATCCCTGCGAGGAAATTTCTTCCCCTTCCCAAATTGAACTGATCCTAGTTTCTGGTTATGCAGGTATAGGCAAATCGGCCGTAGTCAGCGAAATCCAAAAACCCATCACCAGACAGCGGGGCTATTTTATTTCAGGTAAATTTGACCAATTCAAGCGGAATATACCTTACGCATCTTTAATTCAAGCTTTTCAATCTTTGATCCAGCAGTTACTTGCGGAAAATAACAAAAAATTACAAGATTGGCAAGATAAACTTTTAGCCGCACTAGGTGATTCCGGGCAAGTAATTATTGACGTGATTCCCGAAGTAGAATTGGTAATTGGCAAACAGCCTGCCGTTCCCGAACTTGCCCCAACAGAAGCACAAAACCGCTTTAACAGGCTATTCAAAGAATTTATCCACGTATTCGCACAAAAAGAGCATCCATTAGTCATATTTCTCGATGACTTGCAGTGGTCAGATTCAGCGACATTGAAATTAATGGAATTGCTGGCAACTGACCCAGACAGCAAATATTTACTATTAATTGGAGCCTATCGAGATCGTGAAGTTAGCTCTACACATCCTTTAATGCAAACAGTTGAGTACCTTCAACAAACGGGTACTCTTATTAACAATTTAGTGCTGGAACCTCTTTCTTTAGCGCAGGTGACTGAGTTAATTTATGAGACATTGAATCATTCAGAAAAAATTCACCCTTTAGCGGAGTTGATTTGGAATAAAACTGGTGGAAATCCTTTCTTTTTGACGCAATTGCTCAACAGTCTTTATCAAGAAAAACTTTTGAAATTTGACTTTAACAGGCTCACATCTCCCGGAATAAAAGGGCAGTGGCAGTGGAATATTGAGGAAATTCAAGCTATTGGTATTACAGATAAGAGTGTAGTTGAACTGGTAGCCAGTCGGATTAAAAAACTGCCAGAGATTACACAAGAAGTTTTGAAATTAGCCGCTTGTGTTGGGGACAATTTCACTCTAGATGTTCTCTCTACTGTCAATGCAAAATCTCCATCAGTCACTGCGACGGAACTCTGGGATGCTTTACAAGCCGGGTTAATACTTCCATTGAATGAGAGTTATCTGATTCCTTTGTTTTTAGATTTAGAAGCTGCAGTTAATAATGTTAATCATATAACTTTCAATTCTTCGCGAGTCGGCTATAAATTCTTGCACGATCGCGTCCAGCAAGCTGCATATTCGCTGATTCCTGATGATGAAAAGAAAGCCACTCATCTTAGCATCGGTAAATTGCTACTTGAAAATACGCCGCCCGATAAAGTAGAAGAGAGAATTTTTGATATTATTAACCAGTTGAATGTAGGAATTGATTGTCTCACTCGGCAATCAGAAAAAGATGAATTAGCAGGATTAAATTTAATGGCTGGGCATAAGGCAAAAGCAGCTAACGCTTACGAACCCGCTGTTAAGTATTTGAATGTGGGAATTTCCTTATTAGCACCTGATAGCTGGGTTCACAACTATAACATGACGCTGCGGCTGTATGTAGAGACGCTGGAAGCGGAATATTTAAACACCAACTTTGAGCAAGCAGAAGTTTTGGCAGAAGTGGTTTTGCGAGCGGCTAAAAACCAGCTTGACATAGTGAAAGTGTATCAGCTAAAAGTCCTATTTTATCAGGCTCAAAGCCAGATGCTAAAAGCTGTTGAAACAGGTCTAGAAGTGCTGAAAATGCTGGGAGTAAACCTATTAGATAAGCAAAGCGTTGCAGTGCCAAAATTGCCGCGAATTGATGAATTAGCCAACCTGCCAGTCATGACAGATCCTTATCAACTGGCAGCTATGGAAATCCTGACAGCCCTCTATCCTCCTGCTTATATTGCCAAACCAGAAATTGTGTCCTCCCTCGTTTTGACTATGGTCAATCTTTGTATCGATCGCGGTCATTCAGCATTAGCCACTTTTCCCTATACTCTTTATGGAATGATCCTGTGCGGAACCGAAGGCGACATCGAAGCTGGCTACTACGCTGGACTAATCGCTTTAAAGCTGCTAGAACAATTTAATGCTAGCCAACAAAAAGCTAAGGTTTATGTAATGTTTAATGCTCATATAAGAATCTGGAAAGAGTCTACTAAAAATACACTTGCTTCTTTTCTAGAAGGAATGAAAGTTGGTGTCGAAACTGGCGATTTAGAATGGGCAATTTATAATTGTAAGCACTATATTACCAATTTATTTTTGGTGGGACAACCGCTAGAATATGTCGAAGATAAACAAAGCGTTTATATGGAGTTTTTGCAAAAAAATAAACACGAATTTGCCATAGGTTATGCTCAAATTTGGCAAGGAATTGCTTCAAGCTTAAGAAGCCAAACAGCAGAGCAAGTACGGTTAGTTAGCGGCAGGTTGGATGAACCTGCTGTGATGTCGTGTTGGCAGAAAGAAAATAATCGAATGTCGCTGTTTGCAGCTTATGTGGGTAAATTGATGCTGCTTTATTTATTGAAAGATTATGCTTCGGCTGTTGCCAGCGGTAAATTAGCGGCAGAATATGCAGATGGGGCGATCGGCTTAATCACTGTTGGGGTACACAATTTCTACTATTCGCTGGCTCTCCTCGCTCACTATCCTGACAGTGACAATCAAGAAGCATACCTAGCTATTGTTAACTCTAATCAGCAAATTATGAAAAAGTGGGCCTACCATGCACCCATGAATTATCAGCATAAATACGAGTTAGTCGAAGCAGAAAAAGCGCGAGTTATCAGCGATAAACTTGCCGCAATGGATTATTATGACTTAGCTATTAAAGGAGCTGCTGCTAACGGTTACATCCACGAAGAAGCATTAGCTTATGAATTAGCTGGAGAGTTTTATCAATCTTTGGATAAAGAGATAAGTGCTCGAGCTTATCTGACAAAAGCTTATTATGCTTACATCCGCTGGGGAGCTATAGCCAAGGTTAAAGACTTAGAATCCCGTTATGATTATTTAGTTGAGCGCCATCAAGACGCAATATATAAAAATGTTGTCACCACTGCGAAAACAACTATTAACAATAGTTTGGTGCTGGATTTTTCAACAGTTGTAAAAGCATCACAAGCTGTTTCGAGCGAAATTATTCTCAGCCGCTTGCTAGAGAAACTCGTACAGCTTGTAAAGGAAAACGCAGGTGCTCAAAAAGTATTATTTATTGCCAATACAGGTAATCAATTATTCATAGAAGCGGCGATGACAGGTGACTTTAAGGATGTAACCGTGTTGCAATCTCTCCCAATTGCCGAATCCGATATGCTGCCAATTTCCTTAATTAAATATGTAGAAAGAACCAGAAAATACTTGGTTTTAGACGATGCTACCAGATCCGATCAATTTCAATTTGACCCGTATATTGCCATTAATCAACCCCTATCTATCCTGGTATTGCCAATTATCCATCAAGGCAACCTTACGGGAATTTTATATTTAGAAAATAATTTAACCAAAGGTGCTTTTACTAGCGACAGGGTAGAAGTTTTGGGAATCCTGTCTGCACAAGCAGCTATTTCTCTAGAAAATGCCCGTTTTTATACTATTCTGGAAACGCGAGTAGCCCAAAGAACTGAGAAATTGCAAACTGCACTGGAAGAACTTCGCCGCACTCAATTGCAGCTAATTCAAAGTGAAAAAATGTCCAGTTTAGGGGAAGTGGTAGGGGGGATTGCTCACGAAATTAATAACCCGATTAACTTTATTTATGGAAATTTACATTACACCAATGAATACTCTAAAAATTTACTAGATTTACTACAGTTATACCAAAATAATTACCAAAATCCCGTGCAAGAAATAATAAATAAAAGTGAGCAAATTGATTTAGATTTTTTGATGAATGATTTCACTAAAATGATTGATTCCATGAGAGTTGGTGCTGCGAGGGTTCGCGATATTGTGCTGTCGCTGCGAAACTTTGCTCGACTAGATGAATCAGATAAAAAATCGGTTAATCTCCACGAAGGGATCGACAGCACCTTAATGATTTTGGCTCAAAAATTAAGCGATATTCAAGTGATCGAGGAGTACGGCAATTTGCCTTTAGTGAACTGCTATCCGGGAGAAATTAATCAGGTATTTATGAATTTACTTACCAATGCAATTGATGCTTTTTCTTGCGAAACAGTGAGTGAAGCTAACTCGACAAAGACTCCAACAATTCAGATTTGCACGGAAGTCGCGGAAGGAAATCAAGTAGCGATTCGCATTGTTGATAATGGTGTGGGGATGAGTTCGGAGGTACTGGGTAAAATATTCGACCCGTTTTTTACTACTAAAGAGGTAGGTAAGGGGACTGGTTTGGGATTGTCTATCAGTTATCAAATTGTGGTACAACAGCATGGAGGAAAGCTAATTTGCAAGTCGGAACCTGGAGAGGGCAGCGAGTTTACTATACTGCTTCCGTATTGATTAATTAAAGCCATCGTGAAAGCAACTGTTCAATTACTTTCACAAAGCCGATCGCAATTTGAATCAACGGCCAACCTACAAAACAAATGAATACCGCCCAGCGAGTTTGAATATCCAAACCTTGGCGAACCGCCACAATTACAGCTAGCAAACTCCACACAGCTAATATGCGCTCTATTCCTTCTCCCAACAAGGGAATCAGCGTTAAAAAATTCAGCACTTGGGGCGCGTAGGCAAAGCCGATCGGAACCAACAACTCCCCATAAGTTACGTGCCCCGGCTTCAGCCACTCCCCAATTTTAAAGATAGTGAAAGTCCAAAAATAATAACCCCCCGCGACTGCCAAACCATCTATCCAAAGTGCTAAAAATAACACTGATGGCTCAGTTCGGTTGATTAATAAGATGACGGCACTGCCCAACACGCGGGACACCGCTGCTAAAATTACAATTGTTAAAGCTATCCGCTTAGTTCTGGGAGTGTAGGGAGTTTTTTCGTAAAAATTGCCGTTCAAAGAAAGTGCGTTCCAAAGGGTTGCCCCCAAACCTGCAATTGAATCTTCTCCCTTCACGTTGAACTCCTGCTCCTCAAGATAGTTGACAACTTTTACAAAATAAGGTCTAATACAGCAGAATCACCGAACTATTTCTACGTAATTAGCTAATTAATTGGCATTCTACCAGATTTTATTAAATGCTAAGATTGATTTTACGGATACTTGCATGGCTGCGCGGGGGAAGTTTAAATTTGCTGATCGTCGCAGGTGTAATCCTGATAATTTGGGGCATTCTTTCCCCGGTGGGAACTGTTATATGGTGGCTGAATCAAAGTGCCGAAACTTTGGGTTTCAAGAAAAATCCGCCGGAGATATTGCCTTCAAACAAGGGCAATCTAGAAGCGCGCAAGTCTTCGCCGCTCAATTGTTATATCATCTTTTTACCGGGAGTTGGCGATTTTTCAGGGGATGAATTAACCCCTGGTGAAGAGTTTTTTCTCAAGCGTTTAGTTAAAAGTCACCCGCAGTGCGTAGCAGTGGGCGATGTTTTTCCTTATTCAGCGTCTAACAAAAGTTTGGGAGGAGAGCGGTGGCTAGCTCCTTTTTGGCGGTTTGCAGAACAGGCAAAAAAAGGGCCGATTGCGGGGAATATATTCATTAAAATTCGCAATCTCTGGAGGTTTGCAATTTCTCTAGATTATCGCTACGGCTTTGCATACAATCAGGGAATTGCTAATGCAATTATCGAGCGCATGAATGCTCAATCTCCGATTTCAGTTAATCCTCAACAACCTTTGAAAGTTATTTTAATTGGCACTAGCGGCGGCGCACAAGTTGCTTTGGGTGCTACTCGCTATCTTAAAGAATGGCTGAAGGCAGACATTACGGTTGTTTCGGTTGGGGGCGTGTTTTCGGGAGAAAATGGTTTTGCAGAAGCCGATCGCGTTTTCCATTTTCGCGGCACTCGCGATTCAATTGAGGATATTGGCGGCATAGTTTTTCCAACTCGCTGGTACTGGTACGCGACTTCTCCTTTCAATCAAGCTCGTTTGCAAGGCCGCTATGCAGAAGCTTTGAGCGGCCCTCACAAGCACGACGGCGATGATGGATATTTTGGGGAAAATCGGGCGGCAGAGGGTCAAAAGTATGTAGATATAACGCTGGACAAGATTAATCAATTGCCTGTTTGGTCTGAGGGCGCGTCCGATTGATGAGTTCTTGCATATTCGATAGTCATTAGTTATTAATTTTGTCATTGTTCGTTCTGCGTCTCTTGAAGCTTGGCCTTGTTGCCTTCCAGTCTCTACCTCCAATTCGCAATTCCCCATGCCCGATGCCCGATGCCCAATTCCCAATTCCCAATTCCTTATTCCCTATTATCAATGTCTCGACCTACATTATATATTGCCATCACGAATCACGGATTCGGCCACGCTGTCCGAGCCTCCTCCGTAGCTGCAAAAATTCAAGAATTAAATCCAGATATTTTACTAATTATGACAACAACTGCCCCTCGTTGGCTGCTAGAATCTTACATTGGCGGCGACTTTATCCACCGTCCCCGGGCTTTTGATGTGGGTGTCGTGCAAGCTGACAGTTTGCATATGGATAAAGACGCGACGCTGGAAAAATTGCTGGAAATTCGGAAAAAGCAAAATTCGCTAATTGCGGGCGAAGTTAATTTTATCAAGCAAAATCGGGTGGGTTTGGTGCTGGCAGATATTCCTCCTTTGGCAACGCGAATGGCGGCAGCGGCTGGGGTTCCTTGCTGGATGATGAGCAATTTCGGGTGGGATTTTATCTATCGCGATTGGGGCGGGGAATTTGCAGAAATGGCAGATTGGATTGGTGAGTGTTTCGGAATGTGCGATCGACTTTTTCGTCTTCCTTTACACGAACCGATGACAGCTTTCCCCAATATTCAAGATGTTGGCTTGACTGGCGGCAATCCTCGCTACAGTAACGAGAAAATTCGGGAAGTATTCGCAATCGAAACACCCCTGGAAAAAACTGTATTGTTGACTTTCGGCGGACTGGGTTTAGAGGAAATTCCTTATCAAAATTTACAGCAATTTAGCGACTGGCAATTTATTACTTTTGATGCGGGAGCTCCCAATTTGCCGAATTTGATTAATGTCAAAAATCAGGAGTTTGCACAATCTTTCCCTATTTTACCGCGTCCGGTTGATATTATGCCTGTCTGCGGGCGCTTAGTTTCTAAACCGGGATACAGCACTTTTGCGGAAGCTTTGCGCTTGGAAATACCTGTTGTTTCTATAATGAGAGAAGGTTTTGCAGAAGCTGCGGTGTTGCTGGAAGGGATTCAAAATTATGCGGAACATCAAATTGTGACGGCGACGGAGTTTTTTGAGGGGGATTGGGAGTTTTTGCGACAACCGCTACATCCGCCGCGTTTGTCGGGTAAATTGGATAAAAATGGTACGGAGGCGATCGCCCAAGCTGTTGTAGATTATTTTACATAAGGCGATTGAAATCGATCCTAGACAAACAAAGTCCGCCTTCGCCGACTGAAGAGTTTTGCATCAGTCTCATCCAAAATCTAAAATCTAAAATCTAAAATCTAAAATCGAATGACTCACTATCAACAGATACTCAAGATTCAAACTACCGGGAAGTCTCTGTGTAACATCACTCCTAAGATAGAAGATGCGGTGGCAAATTCAGGTATTAAAACGGGACTTTGTAGTTTATTTTTGCGCCACACTTCTGCTAGTTTGGTGATTCAAGAAAATGCTGACCCGGATGTACTTAAGGATTTGGCTAACTTTTTGGCTAAACTGGTACCGGAGGGCGATCGCTACATTCACGATGCGGAAGGCCCAGACGATATGCCGGCGCACATTCGCACTGCGCTGACTCATACTTCTGAACAAATCCCGATCGATCGCGGCAGGTTATTGTTAGGAACTTGGCAGGGAATTTACCTGTGGGAACACCGCCAGCGGGGCCACATTCGCGAATTAGTCGTTCACGTCAGCGGCACTCGATCGGAATTTGTACCTCGCTGATTTTAGTTGCTTCCGCCGTCATCGGGGAATTGTAAAAAAAACGGCGCGGCGGCCCGACTATTTCGTATTCAGGATGTTCTTGAAGCCAATCTTTGAGTTTCTGGAGGTTCTTTTCATAGCTTTCCCAAGTGTAAGCACCGCCCACACCGATGCTGACAACCGTCATCGGCGAAGTATCCGTGACTTCTACAGCGGAGTTAACGCTGCTGGGGGCGATATTTGGTGCGGGATAGAGGAACGAAACTTCTGCTTGGGGAACCGCATCGATTTGCCCGGAAGTTGCAGTGTAGCGCGCTTCTACTGGCGTTGTCATCGCAATTTTGTTGTTGCTGATATGTTGAAATAAGGGATTGAAGGCGATTCCAGTTGCTTGTCGCAAATCGCCCGCGTGGGTGTATGTGACAGCGCGGTACTGAGGATATTGCTTAACTTCTATGACCCCAATCTGTGCGGGTTCAGGGAATCCAGTAGGTAATACCATTTGAGATTTGAAAGTTGAGATTTTACATTGAAGAATGGGAAAAGACTGACTCCGCAAGGCTTTGGAACTTGCTTGCAGTTGCATTATTTTTTGCAACTTGTATAAATAGGCTGAGATTGTTTGCAGACCCTCGTTCAGGTGGCACAATTAGTTTAGCATTTATTCAGGGCGATGCTAACTGTCGATCGCCTAGAATTAGTTTAGACATTATTAATTAAGCTTGTAATAATACGGACGGCGCTGAGTAAACAGAGAAACATTAATCTAGTTATCTTTGAAAAATTACCGTTTTTCAGGGGCGTCTGCTATTTTGGTCGGAAAAGCTTCGGCTGTTTAGCCGATCGAGCTGTGCGTTCTCAGTTATTGCCACGCTTATCGCTTTCAGCTAGAGGGTCAATTATATCGCTTTCAGGGAATGACGTATGAAAAAGATTCTAGTGATTGAGGACGAGCAAATAATCCGGGAGAATATTCTCAAACTCCTCAAAGCTGAAGGTTTCGACGTGACGGGTGCAGAAAATGGAGCGCAAGGTTTAAATGCGGCGGTGTCAAATCTTCCCGACGTGATTCTTTGCGATGTGATGATGCCGGAACTTGACGGGTACGGGGTGCTGGTGGCCTTGCGATCTAATCCTGTTACTGCTACACTGCCTTTTGTTTTTCTCACCGGTAAAGCCGATCGCTCTGAAATGCGGCAAGGTATGGAATTGGGAGCAGATGATTATCTGACTAAACCTTTTACTAAAGCTGAACTTGTGGGGGCGATATCGAGCCGCTTGAAAAAACAAGAAGCTGTCGCCGAAAAGTACAATACTTTGCGATCGCCAAGCAGCGAATTGATCCAAGATGCCGCCGACAAATTAGACCAGATAAAAACAAGTTTGCGCGACGCATTGGAACGAGAAGAATTCCAAGTTTATTATCAGCCGCAGGTCAATGTCCAGACTGGTAAAATTATGAGCGCAGAAGCTTTAGTACGCTGGCTGCATCCAGAAAAAGGGCTGATTTCGCCCGCAGAATTTATTCCGTCTGCGGAAGCAACTGGCTTCATTGTACAGTTAGGCGAGTGGGTTTTGCAGACAGCTTGCAGGCAAATGCAAGTTTGGCAAAAAGCAGGTTTTTCGCTGCGGGTAGCGGTGAATCTGTCGGCGCGCCAGTTTCACCAACCGGAGCTCAGCAGCAGAGTTGCCCAAATTTTAGCAGAAACTGGTTTGGAACCGAGCAGTTTGGAATTAGAGCTGACTGAAAGTTTGATGGTGGAGGATGCCGAAAGCGCGATCGCTACTTTGCAACAATTGAAAAATTTGGGAGTTTGTATATCTATTGACGATTTTGGAACTGGGTATTCTTCTTTAAGCTATCTGGCGCAATATCCATTCGATACTTTAAAAATAGACCGCTGTTTCATCAGCAATATCACCGATGGTTGCACAAATGCAGCAATTGTAAAAGCTATTATTGAAATGGCGCACAGTCTCTGTCTTGAGGTAATTGCAGAAGGAGTTGAGACGGAAGCAGAAAAAGATTTTCTCTGGCGCTACAATTGCGATACAATGCAAGGATATTTGTTCAGTCCTCCTGTGTCTGCAGCAGATTTTGAACAGTTGCTGGTGGAAGGCAAATAGAATATCGGTTAAGTCAATATTTGTCCTATAATTAAGTGCTATCGTCGGGGTAGAATATGGTGGCAGAATCCAGCAGTAACGTTAACTCACTCAAATCCAGCAATAAAAAAAATAAGGAATTTTACATAGCAGTTCTACTAGCTCTAGTGATAGTGTTTTTAGCTATTATGTCCAAATTTTTTGTCATTGTCAACGCTGGAGAACGGGGCGTGATGATGCAGTTTGGTAAAGTGGAAGAACAGGTACTCGGAGAAGGAATTCACGTAATAGTCCCCATAGTTTATACTGTAAAAAAGTTGAGCGTCAGGGTGCAAAAACAGGAAAGTTCCGCTGAAGCTTCCTCAAAAGATTTGCAAGATGTTTTCACGGATGTAGCGCTGAACTGGCACATTATCCCAGAAGAAGCTAATGCTATTTTTCAACAAATAGGTGACGAAAAAGAAGTGGTTGCTCGCATTATAGATCCGGCAGTTGAAGAAGTATTAAAAGCAGTTATGGCAAAATACACGGCTGAAGAAATTATTACTAAACGGGGAGAAGTTAAAGCCGCAGTTGATGATTATTTGACCTTGAGACTGGTTACATATCATATTGCCGTTGACGATATTTCTTTAGTACACGTTCATTTTTCTGAGCGGTTTAGCGATGCGGTGGAGGCGAAACAAATTGCCGAACAGGAGGCAAAAAGAGGGGAGTTTTTAGCGCTGAAGGCAGTAAAAGAAGCCGAGGCTAAGGTGAATTTAGCCAAGGGAGAAGCCGAAGTGCAAAGGTTGCTGCGGGACAATTTGACTCCGGAATTTTTGGAAAGGCAGGCTATAGAAAAATGGAATGGGAAATTGCCGCTGATTGTTGGTGATGGAGGTAAAAATTTATTGGACTTGAGGAAATTGGTTGAGAGATAATTATAATCCTGGACGCACTGGTGGCCAGAAACCGGGTTTCTTTACGAAAATACACGGCGTTTAGCTTTTTATGTCGGTAAAAAACCCGCTTTCTTGAGTATTCCTGCGTAAGTCCTGAATTACCAATTATCAGCATCTTGACTTAATATCTGTTCAAAAGCTTTAGTAATTCCAGTTTGAAAACGCTGTCGGTGCTTCAGTTTTAAAACTGGTTTAATTATTTCAAAACATACATTAGAACTTGGTTGGTTATCTATAATTTTTATCGATCGCAGTGTAGATAGCTGCAATTCTTTTTTTACCATCAATTCAGGAATAGCCGCTGCACCTGTGCCACTTTCCACCACTGCTTTTACCATTTCACTGCTGTTCAAAACTAAAGTTACATTCAATTCATTGGGATTAATGCCCCAACTTTGCAAAGCTTGTTCCAACATTTGCTGAACTCCAGAACCAGCTTCTCGCATCACCCAATCCGTTTGCGCAATTTCCGTTAAACTCACCTCTGCACGTTCAAACCAAGGGTGAGATTTGCCAACAACAATCAGCAAGCGTTCGCTGCCTATAACTTCTTCCTCCAGAGTGTTCTTAAGCGAAGCTTTGATGTCTCCCGTCACTAAACCCAAATCAAATGTTCCCGTCGCCGTCCCCGCACAAATTTCTTCGGCATTTGCCAGAGTACAATTCACGCAAATACCAGGATATTTCTGTTTGAACGTGCTAATTTTATCAGGCAACCAATAATTGCCAATGGTCAGACTGCAACCCAATTTTAAATCGCCTCGCTGCAAGTCGTTCAACTCCCGCAAACCTCTCTCAGTCAAAGCAACTTGGTCGAGAATTTTCTGCGTTTCAACTTGCAGCAACTTCCCGGCTTCCGTGATTTCGATGTGGCGACCGATGCGGTGAAATAGTTTTACTCCATATTGCGCCTCTAAGCTTTGGATTGCCGCACTGACAGCGGGTTGAGTGATGTAAAGTTCCTCCGCCGCGCGGCTGAAGTGCAGGTGTTCCGCGACAGCTAGAAAAACTCGCAGTTGGTCAAGTGTCATTCCGGCCATGCTGAGTACCCTTTTACTAAATACAGTTATTTTTTGAGATTAAAATCTCTGGCGGCTAAACTTTGACCTGAACTTTTGGATCGAGTCTCTGGTACAGGCTGGAATTACCAAAAAAGTACGGTTGCCAGCCGCTATTTAAATTTTCCTTTTAACGTCAAGGGTTTGAGCTTGTGGCGACCGATAGGTATCGTCTTCCAACAGTTCTTTTGCCGCGGCACTGCATCACTTGCATTTATGAATTCGATAAAAAACAACATTTGATTTTACCGCTGAAGGGTCTTACAGTTAGACTCAAGCGTCTGAACGCTCGGCCCGACGCCGAAGCAGAACCGACAAGTTGAAGCCGATCGCCAAAAGTCGATCGACAAAAATAGAGAAGATAAATGACCAAGAAAACGCAAAAAAATCACAGTACCCACGGCTTAAAGCCGGACTGCCTCTCCTTCGGTGAGGTTTTAGCTCAATCCTTTGCCGTCATTGCACCTACAACTATACCAGCATCTAATATAGGTTTAATCGTCGCTCTTTCGGGTAACGGGGCTTGGCTGAGTTTTGCGATCGGCTTGATCGGCCTAGTATTTGTCAGTATCAATATCAACCAATTTGCGAGTCGATCGGCTTCTGCAGGTTCTCTTTATTCTTATATTGTTAAAGGACTAGGCCCGACTGCCGGCGTAATTTGCGGCTGGAGTTTGGTACTGGCTTATCTATTTACTGCGATGGCCGTTTTGTGTGGTTTTGCCAACTTTACGGGTACTTTCATCGGTCATTTAGGCATCCATCCGTCACCGATTACGCTGTTAGCGATCGGGGCGGGCGTTGCTTGGTATGCAGGTTATAAAGATATCCAACTCTCAGCTATGGCGATGCTGTGGCTGGAGGGGGCATCAGTGGCCGCGATCGCACTTTTAGGAATTATCATCTGGGCGCACAAAGGTTTTGCCCTGGATATGTCCCAATTAACTTTGGAAGGCGTAACTCCCGGCAACATAGCGACGGGACTTGTATTAGTCATGTTTGGTTTCTCAGGTTTTGAAAGTGCTACATCTCTGGGCGACGAAGCGAAAAAACCCTTAAAAAATATCCCCAGGGCTGTCATGGGCAGTGCTGTCATGGCAGGCTTATTCTTCATTCTGATGACCTATATTGAGGTTTTGGGTTTTAGCGGTACTGGAGTTTCTATTACTAATAGTGAAGAACCTCTGACTTTTCTAGCGCAACAAGTGGGCATGGGCTGGTTGGGAGAGTTAGTGGCTTTAGGCGCTTTATTTAGCTTTTTTGCTTGCGTGCTTGGCAGCATCAATCCAGCGGCGAGAGTGTTTTTTATGATGGCGCGGCACGGTTTGTTTCACTCTTCATTAGGTGTAGCGCATTCATCTAATAGAACTCCCCACGTTGCAGTAACGATGTGTACATTTCTGACATTTTTGGTGCCGGCTGTGATGTCTATGTTTAACATCAAACTGTTCGATTGTATGGGTTATTTGGGGGCAATTTGCAGCTACGGATTTTTAACCGTGTACGTCTTAATTTCGATCGCAGCCCCGGTTTACCTGCACAAAATTGGTAAATTGCGCGTGCGAGATGTAGCGTTCTCGGCTGTGGCGATCGCATTTATGATGATTCCGATTGCGGGCAGCGTGGGCATTCCCGGCAGCACTATGTTCCCACCTCCAGAAGCTCCTTACGATGCCTTTCCTTACTTGTTCTTGATGTACTTGGTGGCTACTTGCGGATGGTTTTTCTGGCAGCGGCTGCGTTCTCCTGGACTGACGGGATCGATGCAGCAGGGTATTGACGCAATTCATGCCAAGTTCGAGGAAGAAAATGCAATTTATGGTGGTGTTCGATTGAAAGCCGTTCCCTTTGACAGCGATCGTTTTTGATTAGCAGTTACCAGTTCGCAGTCAGAACGAAGAGTTTTTAGCAACGGGGTTTTTACTGAGATATGGCAGGATTGTCGATCGGCATTTCAAGGGCAGCGTCGGAGCAACTGGCCACAATAAAATTTAATTTGTGTGGAACGGGCCGGAGAGCCTGTTCCTAAGATACGATCCCAGCGAGTACAACGAAATAAAAAATCTGAGGAGACACAGAAATGAATGAATTACTAACAGCAATTTCTACGGGTATGACGGCTTTTACGGCTACGAATCTTGACGATATTCTGATTTTGCTGCTGTTTTTCTCGCAGGTGAATGCAGTATTTCGGCACAGGCATATCGTCTTCGGTCAGTATCTGGGTTTTACTGCACTGGTGTTTGTTAGCCTTCCCAGCTTTTTTGGCCGCTTAATCTTTCCGCCAGATTGGCTCGGAATGCTGGGTTTGCTGCCAATTGCGATCGGGCTTAGCCGCTTGCTGAATCCAGAAACCGACGATTCGGAAGTTGAGGCAGAATTAGAGCAATCTGAGAAATCTTTTTTTAGCAGTTTCCTGTCTCCTGAAACTTACAGCGTAGCAGCGGTGACGGTGGCAAATGGGGGCGACAATATCGGGATATATGTGCCGCTTTTTGCTAGCAATACTTTAGAAAGTTTGGCGGTGATTCTCGCTGTATTCTTCGCGATGGTTGGCGTTTGGTGCTACGCTGCTTATCGGTTAATTCAGATGCAGGCGATCGCGGATACTTTGACTCGTTACGGCAATCAGCTTGTGCCTTTTGTTTTGATCGGATTGGGAATGGCGATTCTGGTCAAAAGCGGCACTCTGGCAAGCCCAACTTTAAGTATAATATCTTTAGTTGGTTGCTGTTTCTGTTTGATAACTATGAGCAGAAGTAACGCCAGGGAAACTGAAGTTTAGAAATATTGAAGGGATAGCACATGAATTGGATTGCAGCAGCGATTATTGCCGGGATTACATCTTTTGCCGCAACCAATATCGACGATATGGTGCTTTCCATGCTGTTCTTCGCCCAGGTAAATGATACTTTCCGCCCCCGGCATATCTTTGTCGGTAAGTACCTCGGATTTGCAGCACTCATCGCTGCTAGTTTGCCCGGTTTTTTTGGCGGTTTAATTGTGCCGAAAGCTTGGATTGGCTTGCTGGGTTTGGTTCCGATCGCGATCGGCATCAGTCACTTAGTCAAGAAAGAAAATGAGGAAAATGACGTACAAGCGGTATCGGGCGAATTTAACCGGAAATCTAATTCACCTGTGTCAAAAATAGCAAATCTTTTCAACCCCCAAACTTTGAATGTGGCTGCTGTTACTATAGCCAACGGGGGTGACAACATCGGTATTTATTTGCCGCTGTTTGCTAGCAGCGATTTGCCGAGGTTGGTGGTGATTTTGGCGGTTTTCTCGGTGATGGTAGGTGTTTGGTCTTATGCCGCTTACCGATTAACTCGCCAAAGGGCGATCGCCCGTATTTTGACTCGCTATACCAAGGTTGTTGTTCCTTTTGTTTTGATTGGTTTGGGAATATTTATTCTGATTGAAAGCGGTACTTATCGCCTGCTCCCGCAATTTCAATCTAACTAATAATCAGCCCAAGTGCAGCTATTTGCATCCCTCTATAGGTAGATAATTTGCCATAATTCATAACTCCCAACTCATCATTTTTACCTTAACAATTGTTTGCTTAAAAATTGCGCTAATTCGCTTGAAATATCTCAAGAAATATGCTAAGTTAATAATGAAGTGATTGACTAAACTAAAAGCAGCTTCAAACGAATTTAGGCTCTAGTCTTCACTAAAGTGCAAACCATCTTTTGAGCTAGCCAATAACCAGACTTAGGCAACAATATACCTATTGTCTCAAGAAATCCTGTAGTGGTGAATCTAACAAAGCTAAAAACTTGAGGATGAATCCCTAGAATATCGCCCGAACACTTTGCCACTACCCCACCCAGCTCGACTTTGACAATAGGTATAATGCTAAAAAACCTGATTTTTCGATTCTGCCAAATTTGGCTTCTCAGGCAAACCATTTAAAGAGATATCGTTTTTGCCTAAGTCCGAAAATAGCAAGCAAACAGAAAGTTGGAAAAAACCTGACAATCTAGAAAAGGAGAAAAATTGTGAAAATGTTCAAATTTGTTTTAGTGCTCTTGGTAATGGTCGCCAATTTAGTATTCGTTCCTCCCTCCTGGGCCGACGCTCCAAAAACGCCGAGATATGCGAGCAATCCCGACTACATAGAGGTGAGTGAAGCTCTGACTGAAGCTCTGAACACTCTCAAGGCTGCGAAAGACTCACCGGATAGCGCCCAGGATTATACCCCTAAGGAACTCCACAAAAAAATCTCTCAATTGGAGTTTCAAAAATACACTTTAGAAACGGGAAAACCTTGGGGTCAGTGCCGCAACGAGACAGGGAAAACCCTGGCTGTCTACGGCCCGAAAGGCAAAAAAGCAGCGGACTCTTCTTACGAGAATGCCCTGTATTTTCTAGCTGACGGCCAAACAACTGAATATAAATGGGATTGCGATGGGATTTTTCTACCCAGCGATGTCAATGCAACCGATTTAAGAACGACCGATCAAGATTCAGAACAATTGACTGGCGGTCTAGCTGTTAAGATAGTTGACGGAACTCAACTTGTAGCGAGAGCTAATCCCGATACGGGGGCTGTAGAATTCAACGTTCCTACTGCTAAAGTTTTCCAGCCAGGGGATGCGAATTGGTTTGTTCCTGACGTGACTCAGGCGTACATAGATACGCAACTTCCCAACGCACCTACTGAGGAAAATGATTAGTTTTGGTGAAGTTGTAATGCGATCGGCTGTGTAAAGCCCGTTGCAACGCAAGAACCGCCGGGGATCGATCCCCGGCGGATAATCGTCCCAGCGAAAATATATCGGTTTACCTTCATATTTGGAGTTAATATTAAAAGGTTGCTCTATGCTATTAAATTGGAAATCCACGAAAGTAAATACAGAAAAGATTAAGCGACCAAATCCGTCGCGGGTGCGGGATCACTTGGCAAACGAGCGCACTTATTTAGCATGGATGCGGACAGCAATATCGCTGATGGGTTTTGGCGTAGTTATCGTGCGCCTTCGCGCCTTCCATCCCCCTCTGCTGCCAACTCCCGGCAATGGTTGGAAGTTGGGTTTGCTTTTTTCAATAGTGGGTTTGCTGACAGTGCTCTTATCAACTAAGCACTACTTCGGCGTTCGCCACGATATCGATTACGATACTTATGAACCTACGGATCGCTGGGTAATTCTTTTCAGCCTCGCGATCGCCATCCTAGGGACTGGGGTAATTTATTATATTTTCACCATTCCTTCTAGCTTAGAAGGTTTGATGGCACCAGAATAATGGCGCTGGTTTTATATTAATCTTAAAGAGTTGGAGCGCGTGCAATTATCGTTCAAACCGATGCAAGTAGATGATGAGAAACAAACGCAGCAAAATCTGTCGCGGGCGATCGATCGATCGGCAAACGAACGCACCTTTTTATCGTGGATGCGGGTCGCGGTTGCACTCATGGCTTTTGGCGTCATCATCGTCCGACTTCGCGTCGGGCAACTGCCCGTGCAGTACCGCCAGGTGATGGGGTGGAAGTTAGGTTTAATCTTCTCTCTCATAGGTTTGGCGACAGTCTTAATCTCAACTGGAAAATACTTTATCGTTCGCCGCCAAATTGAGGAGGATACCTACGAACCCTCAGATTGGTTGATATTCCTCTTCAGTTCGGCTGTCGGCTTATTGGGGATTGGAGTAATTTATTTTATCTTTGTAGCCGCCGTCAGCCCAAGTAGTTCTGTAATACCCGATTGATTGTCAACAGGAGTTAACCATGAACAGCGATACAATTGCCACGATCGCTTCCATTATCATCTTAGCTGCTGCTATCTGGGCAGCATTCGCAGTGCTCGAGAGTGTCGCGAAAATATTCCCTAAATTGCTGGGCGTGACAGTCGCGATCGGGCTTTTGCTCGTTTACCTGCAATTTTACTGGGGCATCGATACTGCATATCTTTGGCAAACTGTCAAGCATTTGCCTGAAGCTTTCAATTTCTCGATGGGCGCCTAAACTCCCACCAGCCAGCATTCTCAACAATTTCTCCCGGATAGATATTTTTGTACCCGGAACAAAGTAGATGTAGCCGATCGCTCCTAAAATACGGTAACTTGATTGACTTACTAGACATAGCTCTGTTGGAATGCTAAACTACGGTAAGTCGATCGAGTAATGAGCTATTAACGTGGAAAACGCTAAAAAAGTCATTGAAGAGTACCAGCTTGCAGGACAACTGACCCAACAGTTGCCAGAAGCTAAGGGCTTTAAGGAAGTCAGGTTTAAAAAAATCCGAGGCGGGTTGCTTCTGGCAATTGGATATTTGCTATCACCGCTGTGTTGGTGGAACGACATATTTTTCAATCTGCCAATTGCCTACGCCTTTGGGTATATCTGTAGTGGGCTTTCCCCAGATTTACTGTTTCCTGGCACAATTGTCGGCTACTGGCTTTCCAATATTGCTGGAATTCTGTTGATGCAATTCGGGGCTGTAGATGTTTTTGCAGACAAACCCAAGGAAAAAAACCTCAAAAAAGAGTTATTGACGGGTTTAGTTTCCTCAACCGTCTTCACAATTGTCGTTGTGGCATTGATTCATTTTAATGTTCTCGATACTCCCGATTTCTTTGCCGGCAAAGAATCGGTTAACCTCAGCTCTGTTTTACCTATGACGATAGTCACTTTAAGGTAAAAGGCAGAACATAAACCCATCAATTAATCGAGGGTTTTTAATCAGTTACACAGGTAAATATAATAAAATCAGGGAGCTTTTACACTACATTTTTTGTAGGTTTGTTTAATTGCATTTACTGAGTTTAACCTAGAATATTGTAGCTAAAAACGAAAAAAAAATAAGCGTTGAAGAGCAAAAGTTCTGGTAACAAATATTGAAATGCGAGTAAGATTTTGCCTGTGTTGCTGTGTGGCAGGAGCCGCCCAAGTTATCTATTTGTTGGTTGGCAGCGCTTAAATACACAATTTTTGGGCATAACCGTGAACTACTTATTACTATCCTTTCTCAGCTTTTTTGTTGGCATTATCGTTGGTTTGACCGGAGTTGGCGGAGCGTCGCTCATCACCCCAATGTTAATTTTTGTTTTCCAGGTTCCGGCATCAATTGCTATTAGTTCGGATGTCGTAGCTGCTACACTGATGAAAGTTGTTGGCGGCTTCAAACACTGGCAGCAAAAAACCCTCGACTTGCAAGTAGTTAAGTGGCTGGCTTTGGGCAGCGTGCCCGGTTCGCTGACTGGGGTGTGGATTTTACACTGCATCAAATCCAGCGGAAATCAGAATTTAGACAGCATATTGCTGCGCGTTCTCGGAGTAGCGATCGCACTAATTGTCGCTTTATCGCTGACCCAATTAGTTCTCAAAACATTTTTCCCTAATTTTAAATTGCCTGCGACCCCAGAATGGGACTTAAATACTAATTATGGCCGTATTTGTACTGTGAGTGCGGCAGCAATTTTAGGCTGCATAGTGGGAATCACTAGCGTGTCTTCCGGTTCGATGTTTGCACTGTTGCTGATTGCTGTTTTCCGCTTGGATACTTCTAAATTGGTGGGTACAGATATTTCCCAGGCGGCAATTTTGTTGATGTTTACGTCTGTGGGACACCTCAGCCTCGGAACAGTAAACTGGAGTTTAGTTTTGCCAATTTGGTTGGGTTCGGTGCCGGGAGTTTTGGTAGGGGCTAAATTCTGCCAAATTATGCCTCAACGCCCGCTAAAGTTTGTGATTTACGGAATGTTGGCGATGGCTAGTTGGAAGTTGTATCAAGTCTGAAAAGTAGGGATAGTACCCAGCCCATTGGTGTCAACAATCCCATAAAAACCTTTGTATATCTTGTTTATCGCCGAGTCTAGATCCCCCTAAATCCCCCTTAAGAAGGGGGACTTTGAGAATAATTTTGTCCCCCCTTTATTAAGGGGAGTGAGGGGGGATCTAGACTTCGATACAATAAGAGAGACGGTCGGTTTGACGTTAAGTTGTCACCAATGCCCTACTACGTATTAATAATTGCTGACTAATGCTTCGAGTTCGCTGACTGTCGGCAATTCTAAGTCTTTGAACAAGACTGTACTGAGGTAGCGTTCGCCATAAGAAGGCTGCACAAAAACTATCAATTTCCCAGCATTTTCGGGACGCTTGCCGACTTGAATTGCGGCAAACAAAGCCGCGCCTGCTGAGATTCCTGACAACAATCCTTCTTCTCTGGCTAGTCGGCGACTGTAGGCGATCGCATCTGCGTCGCTAACTGCAATCACCTCATCAATTAACTCTGGTTTCAACACTTCCGGGATGAATCCTGCACCAATTCCTTGAATTTTGTGAGCACCAGATTTACCTCCAGAAAGCACGGCGCTGGTGGCTGGTTCAACTGCGATCGCCTTAAAACTCGGTTTCCGCTGTTTAATTACCTCAGCAACTCCAGTAATCGTACCGCCGGTGCCAACTCCAGCAACTAAAAAATCTACTTTACCCTCTGTATCTTCCCAAATTTCTTCGGCCGTGGTTGCCCGGTGAATTTTCGGATTAGCGGGGTTGCGAAACTGTTGCAGCATGAAAGCGTCGGGGGTTTCTTCTACAATTTCTTCCGCACGGGCGATCGCGCTTAACATCCCTTCATGTCCCGGAGTTAATTCCAACTGAGCTCCGTAAGCTTTCAGCATCGATCGGCGCTCTAAACTCATCGTATCCGGCATAGTTAAAATCAGACTGTAGCCTTTCGCCGCCGCGATCATTGCCAAAGCAATTCCAGTATTTCCTGAAGTCGGTTCAACTAAAATAGTTTTCCCCGGTTGAATTAACCCCGCATCTTCTGCCGCCTGAATCATGCTTGCCGCAATCCGATCTTTCACCGAAGCAGCCGGATTCATCCCTTCCAATTTTGCCACAATTTGAGCAACTACTCCTTCGGCTTGGGGAATTTTATTGAGCTGAACTAATGGAGTTCTGCCAATTATTCCTGTAACATCCTTAGCAATTCTCATGGTTTAATTTCTCTCCCCTTAAATGTAGTACATGGGATGTGCTTGTTTGCGAACATCCCGCTGTTCGCACAAATCTTGTAATGTGTATTTGCCCAAAACAGCCCAAGATGCCTGTTGAGCTTCCTGCCAGATTTCTAGCACCGCAGTTTTTTCTATTGTTACAGATTCCGAAACTTTTTGAGTCTGGCTGCTGCCGTCGCCTTCGAGTGTCGAAAACACCTCTAGCAAAGTAATCTGCCAAGGCTCTTTTGCCAGCAAATAACCGCCTTTAGCGCCCCGCAAACTCTGGACGATACTTGCACGCCGCAGCACGGCAAGAATTTGGTCTAGATAGCGTTCCGGTATCTCTTGAGAAGCAGTAAGTTCGTTCACTGTTAGGGGCGAATCCTTCGGGTGGTGGCTCGCCAGTTCCAAGAGCGCTAACAGGGCATATTCTACTCTAGAAGATAGTTCCACATTCCCCACTGGCGATCGAATTTAAATTGTACATTATATCATAGTACACAATTCCGGTAGGTGTACAGGTGTTAGTATCTTTTTATTACAAAAACGGTTGGAGAAATCCCGTGAGCAACGTAAATGTAGGTTTAAGCTGTCGGCACTGTCGATATTACGAGCAGCACGGGCACAGGGGCGGAAACTGCCAGATGCTCGGCGTGGCGGTACAGGGTGGGTGGAAAGCTTGCCCCTTCTTGGTTCCGCCATTTGCACCGTCTTGGGAACACCCAGAAGCGGGTAGAGCCCGAAAGTCTCAAATGTTGCAGGGAGCAACTATTTTACAGGCAATACCCCCACCTTGAAGTAACTGCTAAGTAGGTAGGCGGATATATGCTGTGTCATCGTTAAGTTTATTCATACTCACCTACTTGGGGGCCGTCAACAGGTGCGAGATATCGCATCTGTTGGCAGTGAGAAGAAAGAAATCAGGAGAAAGAGAAAAGCAAGGGCGATCGTCGCACTTGCTTTTGAACTTATTGACCAGTCGAGGATTAAATTTAATTAACGCAATTTCGCTCCAGATTATCTCCGGCCCAGAGCATTCTCAATTTGATCGAATATCGCATTGTCAGCAAAGAATTTCTTTTGCACCGCATTCCAGCCGCCTACATCGGCGATAGTAAACAGTTTGCCAATTCTGGGAAACTTACTGCTAAATTCTCCGGCTACCGTCGAGTTCACAGGTCGAAAACCCGCTTTAGCAAATTCTCGCTGAGCTTCCGGCGTGTAAAGATATTTCACAAAAGCCTCCGCCACCTTCGTAGTTCCGTGTTTGGCTGCGTATTTATCAACTACAGCCACGGGGTTGTCAATGGAAATATTCACTTGGGGGATGATGAAAGGTTCAGCTTCGCCCTTCGTTTTCGCCAAGAGAATTTCGTTTTCGTAGTTGATCAGTACATCGCCTTGGTTTTGTTTGTAGAAGGTATCAGATGCTTCGCGGGCATCTTTGGGAAGCACTGGTACGTTTTTGTAAACCTGGCTGACAAAGGTGCGGGCTGCTTGTTCGTTTCCTCCGTTTCGACTTATCGAACCCCACAAAGCTAAGAAGTTCCAGCGCGCGACACCAGAGGTTTTGGGATTAGCAGTAATTACTTTGATACCCGGTTTGGCTAAATCGGCCCAGCCTTGGATTTTTTTGGGATTTCCGGCCCGCATTACTAATGCTGCAACTGATTTGCTAACAATTCCGTTATTAGGTACTTCTCGTTCCCAACCCTGTTTAATTAGACCGGCTTCTTGGATGCGATCGGTATCAAAAGCTAAGGCTAAGTGTACGACATCGGCTTCCAAACCGCTAATCACAGCACGGGTTTGGGAACCTGAACCGCCGTAGCTTTGGCTGATACTGACATTCTGGTTGTTTTCTCGTTTCCACTTCGCTACAAAGCCGGGAACAATCTTTTCGTAGGCGGATTTGGTAACAGAAAAGGAAACTAAGGTGAGTTCGACATCTTTTGGTTTTGGCTGGCTGATTGCAGGCTGAGGAATTAACCAGCTCAAGCCTAAACCTACTGCAAAAAAGAAAGTAAAAACTTTGAACAGTGACGATTTAAGGAAATTTGCTGACTTCAGAGAAAAACCTGCCGAACCAGTCTTTTTTTCCGAGAACCACAAAATTCTATTTTTTAGGCGATCGTACCACATTAAGGAGAGTTCCTATTGTTGTTTTAGTTTCAGGTGAATTGAGCGCAAAACATAATGTCCTGCGCTGGCAAGCAGTGCAAATGCAATCCAATAATATTTGCCACGAACATCTATAACATTTCGCTATGGCAGTAATTTTTGCTAAGGGCAACAATGGCACTATTGAGAGAGTTTTTTGCCCGCAGTTGGGCTTCGCACTCAAGGCTCGATCGCAAACGATCTCTGCTTAATTTAACAGACTACACGATTAACTACTTAATGTCTATAGGCAAACAGTATTTTATGGTGGCTTAATTGTGGAGTCGGAGGAGCGATCGCAATTTAACTCCCGTAACACTACCCACTTCATCAGCAGCAATCCACAGCCAACCGTGCAAACTGATGCAAGCAATGCCGCTAAAAAAAGCGCCGACATTGCAGCCAAAAGCTAGCGGCCCTCCACAGCCAATCACAAATACCTCACAAACTCTACATGATTTTTTGTGAAACATTATAAAATATCTGGAGTTGAAAAGATTAACAGTTAATATCCTTTTTTTATATTTCGTAGTGCCACACCTCGGAAGGTTGCAGAATAATCCGGTGGAGCGGCAGACGATTAATCAAGCCTTGCTGCTCAAAATTACCGAGGGTGCGAGTGACAGTTACGCGACTTGTACCGAGAATTTCTGCAATGTCCTGATGCGTTAAAATCATATCGATCAGATGTCCTCGCTCTACCTCGGAACCAAACCTCTTAGCCAGCCAAGTTAAGAGTTGATAGAGCATAAAATCAACTCTTTTGTAACCTCGCATTACCATAAAATCTTCAGCCTGCTGAATGTGACTGAGCAAAATCTCTCTATTTAGCCAGCGATCGCCAGATAGTAAAATTGCTTCGACTTTAGTGAGGCATTCAATTTGAAAAGGATCGCATTTTGATATCGGTTTGCCGATCGTATCACCAGGCCCCCACAATCCCAAGGTGATAATTGTGCCATCTTCAAGCCACGTTACAGTTCGCACTACTCCAGTTTCAATTCGCCACAGAGCATTGCTTCTGTTGGGCAAGTGCGAGCGGCGAGAAAATATATGTCTGCTCGTTTCATCAAAAGTTTTAGTGGAAAGAGAAGCAATAGTCATAGCCAGTTATTTAAGGAATCTAAAGTTAGTTTGCACAATGGCAGCAGGATAGTGTTGCTGGCAAAAATCTATATAAATTAAAGCTTTACTAGATTCCTGCACCGTCTAAAAAGTCTGTAATGAATAAATTAGAAGACATAAATAATTTATGCTTCTCGGCTTCTTTTTGCTCAGATTCAGTTGCTTTAAGCGGAGAGACTTGAGATTTTAAAAAATTAACCTGGTCTTCTAAATCCTTAATCCGATCGAACAAAGCTCGAATCGCTTGAGCTTCCAAATCCGGTATGTCTTGAGAATTTTGAGCATCTTCCACCTGTTTTTTCCGAGGGATGATGCGACCGGGAATTCCTACAACTGTGCAATCGCTAGGGACATCCCGCAGCACTACCGAACCCGCACCAATCCGAACATTATTGCCAATTTGAATATTGCCTAAAACTTTAGCGCCGGCTCCCACGACTACATTTTCTCCCAGCGTTGGATGCCGTTTTCCTATTTCTTTGCCCGTGCCGCCAATGGTCGCTCCTTGATAAATTACAGCATAATCTCCAACGATCGCAGTTTCGCCAATTACCACCCCCATGCCGTGGTCGATAAACACCCCCCTACCAATTTTCGCACCTGGGTGGATCTCAATACCTGTTAAAAACCGACTCTGTTGGGAAATCAAGCGGGGTACAAACGGCAGGCCAGCGGAATAAAGCCAGTTTGCTATCCGGTGCAAAAAAAGTGCTTGCAGTCCGGGATAGCAAAATAATACTTCCAGCCAGTTGCGCGCCGCGGGGTCGCGTTCGTAAATAATTTGCAAGTCACTGAACATATTTAGTCTCGCCGTGTTTGGGTTATACAGTATCGGCAGTGCCAAGGGTTTAAGCTGCATAAAGCAGTATTGGTTTTGGCATTATTACACATAATACTGTAAATCGACCGATTTACAGTAGTTAATGAGAAAAAAATTTTTCTTCCCCAACCCTTTCTAAGCTGCCTCCGATATTTTCCGCGAAACAAACGGTACAGCTTGTTTGACTTCTTGCCGCAGCGGAATCTCGATGGAGAATTCCGTCCCCAATCCCGGTGTCGAATCGCAGCGCAGCGCACCCTTGTGCTTTTCTACGACAATTTTATAGCTGATTGACAGTCCCAATCCCGTCCCTTTTCCGGCTGGTTTCGTTGTAAAGAACGGGTCAAACAGCAGTTTTTTGACATTTTCTGCCATACCGGGGCCGTTGTCAGATATCCGCACAATTATTTTATCGGGGCTCGAATATTCTGTGGTTATGGCGATCGCGATCGGATTGGCTTTCGCTGCTTTGGGCCCGCGATCGAGGTTGTAACTCTCAAGGGCGTCGATCGCATTAGCCAGAATATTCATAAACACCTGATTTAATTGTCCGGCATAGCACTCTACTAAAGGTAAATGGCTGTAATTTTTAACAATCTCGATCGCCGGGCGATCGGCTGTAGCTTTCAGGCGACTTTGGAGAATTAGCAGAGTGCTGTCAATGCCTTCATGAATGTTGACAGGTTTCATTTCGCTTTCATCTAAGCGAGAGAAATTACGCAAAGACTTGACAATTTGAACAATGCGATCTGCTCCTATTTTCATCGATGACAGCAGTTGTGGCAAATCTTTGCTGAGAAACTCAAAGTCAATATTTTCTAAATACTTTGAAATTTCCGATGGAGGGTATGAATAGTGTTTTTGGTAGAGTTTTACCAACTCCAACAAATCGCTACTATATGCGCTGGCGTGTTGAATATTGCCGTAAATAAAACTAATAGGATTGTTAACTTCGTGGGCGACACCAGCAACTAATAAACCCAAACTAGACATTTTTTCCTGCTGAATCAGTTGAGTTTGAGTTTGCTGCAATTCTTGTAAGGTTTGCTCTAGCTGTTGAGATTTAGCCGTGCGTTCTGCTGCTACTCTTTCAAGTCTATCGGTATAATTCAACAAGCTCATTAGATAAAGTGTCACAGCAAAGCTTAAGATATTCCCTAATATTAAAACAGTCAAAGAACGCCAAAATCTTAGAGGATTAATGTACTCTGGCGTCAGCCGCAGTTGCAGCAGCCACCTGCGATTTTCAATATTGAGAATGCGGGTGCAACTGCTGCCGTCCGGGCAGTAAGCTTTTTCCCCAATAGATAGTTGATTTTTAATGTTTTCGTCAGTAATTATTCTTTTAGTCTTCGCTTCGTAAAAAGCGAGAAATCTTTCGGCTTCAGGAGCCATAGCATCTTGAAGATACACGTTAACAAAGTTAAGTTGAGTTTCCTGTAAAGCCGATTTAACAATAGCATCAATGAGCAAAATCCCCAGAGTAAAACCTTTCAAATTTTCTGGTTTTTTAGCAGGTGACTTTTCCGACAAGGCTGCGGTATCGTCAGGAGACGTTTGACTAAAAATTGGCAGAAAGACAAAGAAGCTTGGGGGATTTTGTGAGGGCAATTTTTGGCGGTCAGTCGCGGTAATTTCTTGTCTTTTTGTGGCGTTTTCTAACGCTACCCGATTGGCGGTTAAATCTAAACTTAAATCTATTTCCTCTGTCAGGAATTGCGGAGAGTCAGAAACACGGGGCAACCAAGCGATCGCCTTCAGGCTCGGATGGCGGTAGAGGGCAGGACCAACAAATGTCTTCATTTCTGGTTTTTTAACGCCGTCAAATACGCTGTAAAATGCTCCAGCAGCACGAATTATTTCTAAATTGCCGCTAACATCTCTCTGAATGTCTGTAGCTATTTTGTCCAGCCGGTCTTGCAGTTCAGCTTGCATGGATTTGTATTCCCAATTGTACGCAACTGAAGAGGCGATCGCAGACAGTCCCAATCCTGCACAAAGTGTTAATCCTGCCTGGATGTAACGGCGATAACCAACTAAAGTGCTAGTTGCTAAATTAAACAATTTGTTAGGATTCATATTCTTCGCTGACCTTTTTTTATGCTTCCCACTCAAAATTTCAGGAGGAAGCTTTTTCCCCTTCCCAGGCTCTGCCTGGGAATGAATTTCAGGAGGCTCTGCCTCCGATTTAGAGCCACGAGACAGCATTACCAGGCACGTGCCTGGTAACGATGTGGTAGCAGTGTTTTGTAAAAGCTCCCCGATAGTATTTTGAGTAAGATGCAGGCGCTGATTTAAATTGAATAAGCAGGAAAAGTCATCGCGTGTTTTGGCTTGACGTAAACCTGCTGATCTCGCGTTAACTGTAGAGAATCGAAGCGCTCGCGACTCACGTAAGCTGTTACTACCTGCTCCGATTCTAACAGCAACTCGGTTTGTATTTCCCGCCCTAAATGAATAATGCGGCTGACTGTTGCTAATGCAAAACCAGACTGCGGCTTAGTTTGAATTTCCACATCGTGGGGGCGCAAAAACACTAAATCAGAATGGGCTGCTCCGTTATTGTGAGCCGTTGTGCCGTTGCTGGCGAACAAACCCGCAGCATTCGGCAGCACATTGACAGGCCCAATAAAACTCATCACAAAAGCTGTTGCGGGTTTGTCGTAAATTTCAGCAGGAGTGCCAACTTGTTCGACTCTACCTTTGTTCATCACCACAATTTCATCGGCTACTTCCATAGCTTCTTCTTGGTCGTGAGTCACAAAAACTGTAGTGATGTTAACTTCTTTGTGAAGGTTGTGCAGCCACGATCGCAATTCTTTGCGGACTTTAGCATCTAATGCTCCAAAAGGTTCGTCTAGCAGCAGCACTTTGGGTTGAACTGCTAGAGCTCTCGCCAAAGCCACCCGCTGCCGCTGGCCCCCGGAAAGTTGCGAAGGATAGCGATCGCCCAAACCTGTCAACTGCACTAAATCCAAAAGTTCATCAACCCGCCTGCTAATTGAGCCTTGAGGAACTTTGCGAATTTCCATCGCAAAAGCAATATTTTTCCGAATACTCATGTGTTTGAATAAAGCGTAGTGCTGAAACACAAAACCGATATGGCGTTCCTGCACCGACTGATGAGTAGCATCTTCACCGATCAGGTAAATCTGACCGCTGTCCGGCGGTTCTAGCCCTGCGATCATCCTCAGCAGAGTCGATTTCCCGGAACCGGAAGGCCCCAACAGCGCGACTAAAGAACCCCTTTTAATTTCCAAATTCACGTTGTCAATTGCGTGGAAGGAGCCGAAGTGTTTCGATACGTTCTGAACTGTAATGCTCATGAGTCTATTTACCTATTTTAGGAGTTAAAAAACTAAACTCCGCTTATCTGACCGATTTACAGTAGTATATCCTGAAAATAAATAATATTTTGCCACACCTGTAACTTTTTGTATTGTATTTCGAGGCCCTTCTGATGGGGACTGCGCTTGAAAGTTGACGCTGGCGGGCCGGAAAAGTTAACCCGTGAGCGTTTTGAGATGTGGCTGTAGCGGTAAATACGATAAATGCGATCGTCAGTCAATTCGGGAAAAATTAAATGTCCTCGCCCGCAGTATGCAGGTTAAATGCCCAACAGCTTAGCAGCAATGGCTGTTTTGCGGTAGTCTGCTGGCCTGACGATTCCCCGACTACCGACAATTCGCCAGTCCCGGCGATATTGAAGATTTAAGGTAGGAATTGCTCAATCTGAGGTGCGATCGCACACAATTTAGATCACAATAGTTAATTCAGAAGCCCGCCAGCTTCACCTTTGAGAAACTGACAGAATAGTAAATTCTAACAGAGACACCACTATGGGAAAACCAACAGGCTTTATCGAATTCTTGCGCGAATTGCCCTCCGAACTCTCACCAGTCGAGAGAGTCCACAACTGGGACGAATTTCACCTGCCGATGGATGAGGACAAACTCCGCACCCAAGGCGCGCGCTGCATGGATTGCGGCATTCCGTTTTGCCACACGGGCACCGTCATCAGCGGCATGGCAAGCGGCTGCCCGATTAACAACCTCATCCCCGAATGGAACGACCTAGTATATCGCGGACTGTGGAAAGAAGCCCTAGACAGACTCCACAAAACCAACAACTTCCCTGAATTCACCGGCCGCGTCTGTCCCGCACCCTGCGAAGGCGCTTGCGTGCTCGGCATCAACAACCCGCCAGTCACGATTAAAAACATCGAAGCCTCGATTATCGACAAAGGCTGGGATGAAGGCTGGATTACCGCCGAACCGCCAGCCAAACGCACCGGCAAAAAAATCGCCGTCATCGGTTCCGGGCCCGCCGGTTTGTCCGCCGCCGCCCAACTCAACAAAGCCGGTCATTGGGTAACAGTATACGAAAGAGCCGATCGACCAGGCGGCCTGCTAATGTATGGCATCCCCAACATGAAGCTAGACAAAGAACAAGTCGTGATGCGCCGCCTCAAAGTCCTTGAAGAGGAAGGGGTGACATTCGTCTGCAACACCGAAGTCGGCAAAGACTTACCAGCCGAACAACTGCTAAAAGAATACGACTCCGTTGTGCTCTGTACCGGCGCCACCAAACCCCGCGACTTGGGCATCCCCGGCCGGGAATTAAAAGGCATCCACTTCGCAATGGACTTTCTGACTGCGAACACCAAAGCAGTTTTAGACAAGAGCACGGACGAGAACTTCATCTCCGCCACCGGCAAAGATGTCGTAATCATCGGCGGTGGCGACACAGGCACCGACTGCGTGGGCACCTCCATCCGCCACGGCTGCAACAGCCTGGTACAGCTAGAAATCCTGCCCAAACCACCCTCGGAACGCGCCGCCAACAATCCCTGGCCCGAATGGCCGAAAGTCTACCGTCTCGACTACGGCCAAGAAGAAGCCGCAGCCAAATTCGGCGACGACCCCCGCGGCTATCTCACCACCGCGACAAAGTTCGAGGGCGACGAAAACGGCAATGTCAAAGCTGTGCACACCGTTGAGGTGGAGTGGACGAAAAACGAGAAAGGGCAGTTCATTCCGAAACAAATCCCGGGCACGGAAAAAGTGTTGCCGGCGCAGCTTGTGTTGCTAGCGATGGGCTTCCTCGGCCCGGAACAGCCCTTGCTGGATGACTTGGGATTGGAACGCGACGCCCGCAGCAACGTGAAAGCCGAACACGAAAAATATACAACCAGCATTCCGGGAGTTTTCGCGGCAGGGGACTGTCGCCGGGGACAAAGTTTGGTGGTTTGGGCGATTAACGAAGGGCGGGGCGTCGCCCGTGAGTGCGACCTTTATTTGATGGGGAGCACGGATTTACCTTAGTTTGTAGGTGTGGGTCGATCGAACTTATTCAATTTCCGCTAATTTATGGGTCGGTAGGGGCGGGTTCACCAAGATTTTGAATAAAAAACCCAAAATCTGGTGAACCCGCCCCCAACTTACTTAAAAACGAGATGGAATTGGGATGAAGCTGAGAGATTGTATCGACAATCTTTGGAAGTTATGACAGAATTGGGCGATCGCTCTGGTATGGCAAGTTCGATCGGTTGTTTGGGAGAAATTGAGATGCTTAGGGGTAATTTGGATGCAGCAGAATGGCTGATAAGTAGTAGGACACAATTAATTACCCAAAATACCGCCTAAAAACCTTGCCTCTTCAAAAGGCTTGATGTAATTAATTGTGTCCGGTTACTTAAAAGATGCTTTAGCGAAATTACAAGAACTGGGAGAATCTGCAAAAATTGCCGAGGCTAACTACGATTTAGCACGACTTGAACGCCAGCGCAACAACCCAGAGCTTGCCCAACAACATTACAACACAGCCCATCAAATCTTTCAACAATTGGGAGCCGCGAAGGATTTAGAAAGAATCGAGAGAGAGTGGCACAACCCAGATTTTTAAGGTGTTTGTAGTGAGGACTTTAGTCCTGATTTGCCAAAACTATAAGGACTTCAGTCCTTTCAAACTCGGATTTAATATCAATTCCGGCTGCGCCGGAATGATATAGAGGACACGGCATTGCCGTTTCCCTACCGCGATTAATTGTAGGGACACGGCACTGCCGTTTCCTGATTTCTTATATTGTTGGTTTCCGACATACATGGTTGGTAAAACAGCAGCTTACATCTATTTTTTCAACCGCCTAATTCGATCGCGAAAATTTCTTAAAGTCGGGCTTCTGCCGAGAGTTGCACTTTGAGCGACAAACTCGGCTATCATTTCTATAATTGGCAATCCTGGAAAAATCGGGCTACTGGGGAATTTAACATATTTCCCATCTTGCAGCACATTAATTTGCAGTTGATTATTCTCATACTGCCACAGTTCAGGAACTTGCAAAGCTTGATAAGCATCCAATTGCGTCTTGGAAGTGACATCGATTTCAATTGCTAAATCGGGAGGAGGATCGACTGTTAAATCCAGTCGCCGTTTTCCTCTCATTTGCTGATGGTTTTGAATATAGAAACATTGATCTGGTTCCACACCGCTTTTTTTCGTTTCTCGTTTAAACGTCGTCGAACCAAAACACTCGCAATCTATTTCTAATTCTTCTAGCAATATTTTCACCATATCGCCAATTAGTTCTTTGTCTACCTCATGTTCTGGTAAAGGCATCCGAATCTCCAATGTTCCTTGGCTATAAGCTAAGCGGGCGGCTCGATGTTCGCCCATTTCTGCTAAAATTGCTTCAAATTCTGACCAACTAACATCGTGTAGCAGCACTCGCTGTCCTAGCGGAATATCGAGCTGTCTGAGCTGAAGTGTTACCATAAGATTTTAGAAGTGCGATCGCGCCGTGGCTAGAGTTTTATACAAGTTTTTCTAGACCCACAAAAATATTGTAATCTAAAATGCCTTAAACAGTTGACAGTTGACAGTTGACAGTTGACAGTTGACAGTTGACAGTTGACAGTTGACAGTTAACAGTTAACAGTTGACAGTTGACAGTTAACTGTTGACAGTTGACAGTATCTACAATGGCCTGTAGCCCCACCAATCAACCAAAATTCAACGGATCGACATCAATAGTTAAACTAACAGAACGCGGCGTGCGATCGCGCAATCCGATCAAATCCGACAAATCCACCGACTCATCCAAAGGCAACTTCAGCAAAATCTGCCACCGATAGCGATTTGCCACCCGCATAATCGCCGCAGGTGCAGGCCCCAACAACTCACACCCCGGTACAGACAATCGCTCAATATACTCCTGACAAACAGAGGCCAATTGTACCGCAGTCACCGCCACTTCCGCCGCATCTACACTGCTCAACCGCAACAAAACCAGCCGCCCCGAAGGTGGATAATTTAGCGCCGCTCTTTCTGCTAATTCTGTTTCCACAAAACCCGCATATTCGTGCCGCCTAACTGCTTGAATAACCCGGTGTTCGGGAGTGTAAGTTTGAATAATTACCCGCCCCGGATCGTCGCCTCTGCCCGCACGGCCCGCGACTTGAGTTAATGTTTGAAAAGCTCGTTCGCTTGCCCGATAATCGGATAAGTTCAGCAACCCGTCAGCAGACACAACTCCCACTAATGTGACTCCGGCTAAATCTAACCCTTTCGTCAGCATTTGCGTACCCAACAAAATGTCAGCTTCCCCGTTAGCAAATTGCGTTAACAATCTGCGGTGGTCGCCCTTATTTCTAGTCGTATCGCTGTCAAACCGAATTGCCCGCAATTCGGGAAATAATCTCGTTAATTCCTGTTCGACTCGCTGAGTGCCGCTACCAAAGTTTTTGAAGTAAGGAGAACTGCATTCCGGGCAGTTTTGGGGGTGTCGTTCCGTGTGGTTGCAGTAGTGACAGCGCAATATTTCTGCTGTTCCTTCGCCGACGTGGTGGTAAGACAGGGAAACATCGCAGTTCGGGCATTCCATCACATAGCCGCAACTTCGACAAGAGACAAAGGTACTGTGTCCTCTTCTGTGAATAAATAGAATACCTTGCTGTTGTCTTGCTTGCAATTGTTCCAGCGCGTTTTGCAGGGAAGCACTGAAAATTGAACGGTTTCCTTGCCGCAATTCTTGGCGCATATCGACTATTTCCACAGGCGGCATCGGCCGGGAATAAATGCGATCGGGCAATGATAAATAATGGATATTTGGTAATGAGTAATAATCTCGGCGCGTCCCCACCAAAGTCTCTAATGCTGGCGTTGCGGAACCTAAAATTAAAGGACAATTTTCTAATTCGGCGCGCCATTTGGCAACGGTGCGGGCGTGGTAGCAGGGGGCTGGTTGGTCTTGTTTGAAGCTGCTGTCGTGTTCTTCATCGAGGATAATTAAGCCGAGGTGAGGTAAAGGTGCGAAAATGGCCGATCGCGTGCCGATGACAATTTGCGGCGTTCCAGTCAGCATCTGACGCCATGTATCGTAACGTTCGCCGTCGGATAGGGCGCTGTGGTACACGCAAATTTGCTCGCCAAAACGGGCTCGGAATCTATCCGTAAGTTGCGGTGTCAAACCAATTTCGGGAACGAGTACGAGGGCGGATTTGCCGCTGGCTAAGATTGGGGCGATCGCCTGCAAATACACTTCGGTTTTCCCGGAACCTGTAACGCCGTGCAGCAGCACTTGACGGAATCCCGAAAAAGAGTTAATAAACGCTAAGGCTTGAGCTTGAAAATGAGTTAAAGTTTTCGGTGCATCGGGCAATTGAGAAATTCCGCGATCGCCCCTGATCACTTCCCTTTGGTCAATTACAACGCTACCTTTTTGTTCCAAATTTTTGACAACGGAAGAACTCGCGCTGCAAATTCTCAGCAAATCGTTCATCCACATTTCACCGCCGCCGCGCCGCAAAACTTCCAATACTTCTTGTTGCCGCTTGGTTAAATCTGTGACAAATGCACTAGCAATTAATGTCACTGCCGGTTTTAGTTGCGGTTTGGGAGGATTGGGAGGTTCTAAATAACTTTCTACCCAACCGCGTTTCAATAAATCTTTCAATCCCCGATAACTTCCCTTAACTTGGCGCTGGAGGTATTGCCAAGTGTAATCGCCGTTTTTTTGAGCTTGCAGCAATTGCAAAATTTGATTTGCTGCGGGATTGAGAAATGTTTCGGCATTCGGAGAAATTGCGTCCTTAATTAAGCGAATTCGGCGCACGGAACGGTTTAATAAACCGGGCGGCAGCGAGGCTCTAATTACTTGAATTAATGGTGTGCAATAATAGGTGGCAGTGCGATCGAGCAATTCCCAGTAAGTAGGCGGGAAAAAGCCCGTACTGACAACATCCTCGACATCTTTAACCCGCGCCGGATCTAAGTCTGGCGGCAGTTGAGAAATGAACCGAATCGCGATCGCCCCTACCTGTTGACTGCCAAAGGGTACACTCAAAATATCCCCTGGTTGCACGGTAAGTTCCGCAGGTAAACGATAGGTAAATAACTTATTTTCCTCCCCTGGGGAGTCCCCCGCAACCCTGAAAGGAGAGTCCACCAATACCTCGATCCACTCTGCTTGCAGGGTGGGGCGCTGTGGCGGTTCGCTGCTGCCGTAGGATGCCCCGGCCTCTGCCGCTATAGGGGTTGACAAACCAAAAGTGACAGTAGACATAGGGTTGCACATCAAACTAGGAGGAGCCGCGGTCAAAGGGAGTTTTCATTATCCCTCAGTTTAGCTCGATCGATCGATCTTAGCTGCGGGAATTGGCGATCGGAATCTCGATCGCCAATTCAGTCCCTTCTCCAATTGCGGATATGCACTCCAACCTCCCACCGTGTTTATCCACAACAATTTGATAGCTAATTGACAGTCCCAAACCCGTCCCTTGACCGACTGGTTTGGTGGTAAAAAACGGATCGAAAATTTTCATTCTTACAGCTTCATTCATTCCCAAACCATTATCTTTGATGCTAATTCTAGCCCATTTTTCCGAAAAAAGAGAAGTAGTAATTACAATATGGCTTGGCTTGGCTTCTATCTCGCCTAGGGAACGCTTTTTGTCTCGCTCCCGCAGGGCATCAACAGCATTATTAATGATGTTCATAAATACCTGATTTAATTGCCCGGGATAACATTCTATTTTCGGTAAATCTCCATAGTCTTTAACAATTTTTATAGCTGGGTTCCCTGGTTTCTCTTTAGTTAAATGCTGCAAAATTAACAACGTGCTGTCAATTCCTTCGTGAATGTTAACTGGTTTCTTTTCAGCTTCATCTACCCGCGCAAAGTTGCGTAAAGTCAGCACAATTTCGCGGATGCGCTCGGAGCCAACTTTCATTGACGAAAGAGTTTTTAACAAATCTTCGCGCAGAAAGTTGAGGTCAATTTTTTCAAGAAAATCTTCAATCTCTGCATCTGTTTCAGGATACCGATCCTGGTACATTGCGAGCAATTTTAAAATGTCACCAGCGTAGTCATTGACATAGGTAATATTGCCGTAAATAAAGTTGACGGGATTGTTGATTTCGTGGGCGATACCAGCTACCAAAATTCCCAAAGCCGACATTTTTTCTGCTTCGATCAATTTGAGCTGCATTGTTTGCTGGTTTTCCAGAGCTTTTTCTAGTGTAGACATTCTTGCTTTTAAAATATTTTCGGAATCTCTAAATTCCTCAGTGACTATTTTTAGCAAAGATTCTTTTTTTTGATTAAGGGCTTCTAATTGGCTGCGTTCGGTTTCCGAACTTTCGATTTTTTCCCGCAGGATGCGATTTTCCTTTTCCAGCTCTTTGATTCTGTTTTCCCAGTCTGTTGGTTCCATCGGCTATTATTTTGAACCTAAAAATAGTGTCATAACAGTTTTATTAGTAAATTTAGTTGCACCTTTTACCTAGCTAGAATATCCTCGCACATTGCCTCTGCAATTTTTTCATAAAAATTCAACCGTTCCTTTATTTTAGTCGATCTAAAAATCTTATCTAAGATATATTCAAAATGTCAAGTAAGTTATTAATAACAAATCTGGTTAAAACCGGGCGCAACTTTTCTTCTCCGCAGCATTTGCGGGATTTTCATCCGATTATTGATAAATAAGCAGGCCGATCGCAAACTTAGAAGGGCGGGCTGAGCGCGAAACATGGCCCGATTCAGACAACATTTATACAAAACTCGCTGGCAATGCAAAGCGAAAATATTAAATGTGACTGCGATCGACCGGGGGCGACGGAAAAAGTACGATCGACTGGGCGCGCGATCGCCCACAAGCAATCTCAAGTACCAAGCCAATTGCGCTCTCCCAGAACGCCATCCCACTATACCATTGCTGAGAAATCTGACTCCGATGTGTCGAGCGTACTCACACAGCCGCACCATTTTGTGCTAAGAACTACTACTTGTGACAACATCCGCACAGCAGTTTATATTTGGAGAGTAATTGATGTCAGGTAGCGAAGTTCGTGCAGACTTTTGGATGAGCGAGTACATAACCCCTTGGGATATTTACGTTCACGGCATCATCGGCGTGCTCGCTTACAAGAAAACAGCCTATCAAGAAATGTACGTAGTTCAGACCGGTACCTACGGCAAAGGCTTAGTTCTGGACGGCAAATGGCAATCTTGTACAGGCGACGAGTTTCTGTACCACGAACCCCTGGTACACCCAGCCATGATTTGTCACGGTTCCCCCAAAAAAGTGCTAGTTCTCGGCGGCGGAGAAGGAGCTACAATTAGAGAAGTGCTGCGCTGGAAAACAGTTGAAAAAGTCGTAATGATCGATATTGACGGCGAAGTAGTAGAAGCTTGCCGCGAACACCTGCCAGAAATGCACCAAAACGCCTTTGATGACCCCCGCTGCGAAGTAGTAATCGGCGATGCTTTGGACTATTTAGACAACACAGACAAAGATTGGGATATTGTCATTTCAGACTTGTCCGATCCCATTGAAGAAGGCCCATCTTTCCAGTTGTTTACCAAGGAATATTTTGAGAAAGTTCGCAGCGTAATGTCGCCTAACGGATATTTCGTAGTGCAAGCGGGGCCAGTTTCTCCTGCCGAAATGAAAATGCACGCTCGCATTGTCAATACCCTGAAATCGGTTTTCCCCAACGTTCAATCCTGCACCAGCTTTATTTCTACTTACGGAGCTCCTTGGGGTTTTGCGGTAGCTTCTACTCAAGAAATAAATACGCGGCCAGAACCTGAAGTGACTGACAAATTACTCGCCGAGAAAACAACTGGCGGGTTGCGGATGTTCGACGGGATTACACTGTTGGGGTTGATGCAAGTTCCCGGTCACTTACGGCAGGTAATCGCCGCTGAAACCGAAGTTTACACTATGGCAGCACCGCCTAAGTTTTTCGGGAAAGGTTCGGTCGGTCAGTGAAGTTAAATTGAAAGAGAAAAGTAGTTTGGAGTAACTGACATGGACAATTTAATTCGCATAGTCGCTGCCATTTTTCTTCCCCCGCTGGGCGTATTTTTGACTGTCGGCATCGGTACTGATTTTTGGATCAACCTGGTTCTCACGTTTTTGGGCTTTATTCCCGGCATCATTCACGCTGTTTGGGTCATTGCTAAGCACGATCGAGCTTAACTTGAGGCCAAATCCAGTTTTTGGATAATAAACAGGCTAGAGAAAATAAATTTTCTTTTGCCTGTTTTCACCAATTAATCTGTATTAAATCTGCGTTCATCCGCGTACCCTTCCCGAAGGCAAAGCGCCTACATCTGCGGTTAAAAATAAAAAAATCTAATTTTTCTCAGAATGAGATTGCACCTCAATTTCTTCACAAACCAATTCAGCAATTTTTTTCGCCGCCCCTGATTCTCCTCGAACCGCACGCAAACGATCGCCCATCTGTGCTAATTTATCAGGATGGCTCAAATAGTCGATCGCCAATTGAGCTATTACTTCCGGTTCCAGCTTCCCAATTAACTCCGGCACAATCTCTTCCTGTGCCCAAATATTCGGCCAAGCATAAAGCTTTCCCTTTCCCAATTGCCAGATTAGCCAATTAATTCCCGTCGCAAAAACTGAACCGACTAACGGCAAATTTGCCAGCAATCCCGGCAATCCGTCCCAAGCTTTCATCGCATCCAATTGCTGCGTCGGAATCAAAACAATCATCGGTACAGCTAACGAACCCAATTCGGCAGTATTCGCTCCCACAGTAGTTAAACAAAGACTGCATTCTGATAGCAAATCGTAAGCGGGTGTCTGCGTCCAAAGTTCTACTTGCAAGTTATTTGCTGTCTGCAAAAACGGCGGTTCTGTTAACAGAAGTTCGGCGCTGGCGTTCTCAAATAAATGCAGGCAAGGATTTTGTTTGGGGTCGGCAAAACGTGCTAGAGTTTGCAGATCTAAGGTAGGAGCAACGGGAATTACAAAGCGAGTTTCAGGGCGGATGCGATGGATGGATTGGGCGATCGACAAACATAACGGTACACCTAAAGCTAATTTTGCGGCTTTAGAACCGGGCAACAATCCAATTAATTCTATTTTCCGTAGGGGCGGTGCCCCCGTGCCCGCCCTGCCCGATTTCCCGTTCCCTACTTCGGAAATCAAATCTCCCACAACTGTAAATTTATTAGCATATTTTTGAGGAATTTTAGCGAAAACTTCAGGTTTCATCGCCGCAAATTTATCAATCCAGCGATACCACCGCGCATCCCATTCCGCATAAATAACAGTGTGATACTTTAGCCTTTTGCCAATAACAACCGTGAAAAATTGATCGCCGCCTAAAAACAAAACAACTCCTGTTTCATACCAATCCCAATTTTCAGCAGTTTTGCCCGATAATAAGAATGGAAAAAAATGCTCCGGCGCCTGCACTCTGTCCACTTCTGGGTAGGAACGGGCGATTTGTGCTTCTTTCCCGGTGGCGTGCGGACAGGGGGACAGCACCACAGAGATGCGCGCTTGAGTGCCCGCGTTTCCCAATTGCTCGCGCAAAGCTTGCACGGAGGGACGCACCCAAGTTGCCAATTCTCCGGGGCCGTTGGAGAGGATTAAAATATCTACTGCCATAGGATTTAATATTTGAGAGGATGCAAGGGAGATTTTATGACAGATTTAATTAATGCCGTCAAGACGGGTGACGTTGCGGCTGTAGAAAGTGCGATCGAACAGCGTGCAGATATCAATGCCAAAGATGAGCAAGGTGAGACGGCTTTGACGGCGGCTGCTGAGGCTGGCAATTCTGCGATCGTCAAAAAATTGCTGGCTGCAGGTGCGGGGGCAAACAGCCAGGATAATGACGGGTGGACGCCGTTAATGAGTGCCGCTGCTGCCGGACATAGCGAGATTGTACAGCTTTTGCTGGAGGCGGGGGCGGATGTGAATGCTAAAACTAATTTTGGTTTGACGGCTTTGATGAGTGCAGCAGGTAGCGGGCGCACTCAAGTTGTGGAATTTTTAATCGATAAAGGAGCTGATATCAAAGCTAAGGATAATAATACTTGGACTGCGTTAATTTGGGCGTCTTCGGAGGGTCACAAAGATGCGGTTGAGGTTTTGAAGCTAGCGCGCGATCGCCATTAAAGACTTAGAAACCGGGTTTATTCGATAAATCCGGTTTCTTGAGGGTACAATCAATTATCGCACCGACAGCAGACCAATACCAATCCCGAATAGCTGCGATATTTCTATCCAAGTAAAAGTGTCCCAAAAGAAGATTCTGGTAATAAATTCAACTTGAGATTTCCGCCACCTTCAATAACTGCGATCGTGTCACCGCCGTTGGTTTGGATTGCTAAATCTCGATTATTGTTGGTGGGAATCAGAATGTAGGGATCTAAGAAATACCCTCCATACCCTCCGAGTTGAATACGATCCTGACCTTTGGTAAAGTTCTGAATTGTAGCAAAACCGGGCCCGATGTAGAACGGTTCGATGTCAATCCCGCTCCGGCGCCCCGTAAAAATTGTGGCGAGCATAAATGTATCGCGGCCACTACTACCAATGAGAGTATCGAATTCATTGCTGCCGTCACTTTCCGGCCCGAAGTATCTAAATATTTGGTTTCCTCCTACTTCAACTCCAAATAATGTTACATCCCCCACCCCTACACCAGTGACGATATCATTGCCGGAAGTTCCGACAAAAGTCGCAGAGCGACTAGGCTCAAATTGCCCAAAATTAAAGTAGTGTTCCCTACCTGTTTTCAAAGCTCCAGAGTTGACCAACGGTACAATATCGGGGTTGTCCCTTAAGTATTTTGATTCAAAAAATGAAGTACCAAAACGGCCTTGTTTTGCCCCGAATTGAATAAAGTGGTTGTAGCCATTTTTAAAATTGCCATTCTGAATAAACGGCTGCAAATCTCGGTTATTTGCTAGATAAAACGCTTCGTCATAGTCAGGCGATACGCGGGTGCGACCCTCTTCGTAACCAAACTGAATAAAGTGGTCTAAGCCTGTTGCAAAAGGGGCGTTTGGGTTGTTGGAAGTGCGGACTAAGGGTGCGATGTCTGGATTGTCTGCTAGGTATGTAGCTTCGTCAAAATACCGCGATATTTTGGTGAGGCCGGCGGCTTGACCAAATTTTTCAAAGTGTTCTCTTCCAGATTGGATGATCCCTGCATCAATGGCGGGTTTCAGCCACGGATATTGCGAAAGGTAGTATTGTTCGTCAAAAATTGCGTAGTTAGCCATATTTTCCTCCTACGGTTTTGATGATTTGGAGCGTGAATACCCATCAGCTTTCCATTCACTCGATCGGCTATCAATAATTTATACAATTCAGACTTTATGAAATGGTTTTAAGTTCCTGGTTAAGTATTAATTTTTGTGAGACACTAATTCTGCGAAGACTTTATTTTTGTTTCGGTAATTATGGATTCAAGAAAAGTGAGTTGCCGGCATAGGAAAGTGCGATCGCACTCCCCAGCAACAATCAGCCAAATCCCCAATAGCTTCGAGATTTCTAGCCAAGTAGAGGTAGAGAAGCTCTAGATTCTGGTAATAGATTCAACTTGAGATTTCCGCCGCCTTCAATAACAGCGATCGTGTCAAATCTACTAATTCCCGAACTTCCATCTGGAAGGGAGACGAACAAGCCGTTCGTTTGGATAGCTAAATCTCGATTGTTGTTGATGGGAAATATCAAGAATTTATCTAAGGAAGGTTGGATATCGCTTGTTGCTAGCTGAATGCTATCCTGACCTTGGGTAAAGTTCCGAATTGTAGCAAAACCAGGCCCGATATATAACTTGGTTGGGGAACTGTATCCCTTACCACCAGGGCCTACTAAAACGTCTCCGAGCATGAATTTATCGCGGCCGCTACCGCCAGTGAGAGTATCGAATTCATTACTGCCGTCACTTTCATAATTTCGGCCGGGGATGGAAAAGGCATCACCTTTACCTAAACCTACTTCAACTCCAATTAATTCGGTATTCCCCACCCCAGCACCGGCAATCATGTCATTCCCGGAAGTTCCGATAAAAGTCGCTGAGCGGCTTGGATCGTTTTTGCCGAAATTGAAGTAGTGTTCGCGACCAGTTTTCAAAGCTCCCGATTCGACAAACGACTGAACATCGGAGTATTTTTGTAAGTATTCTGTTTCAAAAAATGAAGTCCCAAACTGACCGTCTTTGATGCCGAATTCAATGAAATGCTGGTAGCCATTTTTAAAACTTCCCTTCTGAATAAACGGCTGCAACTGTCGGTTATTTGCGAGATAAAACGGTTCGTCATACTCAGGCGATACGCGAGTGCGACCTTCTTCGTAACCATATTGGATAAAGTGGTCTAGTCCGGTCGCAAAAGGTGCATTTGGGTTGTTGGGGGTGCGGACTAAGGCAGCGATATCTGGGTTGCCCGCAAGGTAAGTAGCTTCGTCAAAATACCGCGATACTTTAGTTAGACCGGCGGCTTGACCGAATTTTTCAAAGTGTTCTCTTCCAGATTTGATGACTCCTGCATCAATGGCTGGTTTGACCCAAGGATATTGATAGAGGTAGTATTTTTCGTCAAAAATTGCGTAACTAGCCATGTTTTCCTCCTGCGGCTTTAATGAGATGTTTATGCAATTTATCAATCATCAGAAACTGAGACAATACCCGAGCGGGTAATTTTTTCCAAGTGTCAAATCTCACTTAAGCTCTATGCTTTCTAGCCGAAAAAAGTGAGACTGACTGGAGGACTAAATGGATTTATCATCTCAATCGGTTGCAGAGTTAGATTTGATCCGCCCTGAATTCTGGCAAGTGTATCTCCCGATTTTTGAATTAATAAGTCCGCCCCTGATGGAAATATACTCAGTTCATTAACGTTTTCCACCAACTGAATAAAATCTTTTCCTTTTTCAAAATTGACAATCCTGGCCTCGCCACCGCCCGTATAGAAATCTACCCGGCCGATCAAACTACGTCGGTTGTTGGGAACAGCATCTCCGATCACGAAGTAATCAATGCCAGAAGTGCCAATCAATGTATCGAATTCAGCGGTAGTCAGGAAAGGCTCTCTCGTGATGTCATCCAATTTCAAAGCGTCATACTTATTCTTATTAATGCCAAAAGGTGGATTTGGGCCGGCGAAAGCTACTTGCAATCCGATAATTTGATTTTTTCCCGCTGTAAATCCCGTGACGATATCATTACCGTTGGTTCCTGTAAAAAATCCGTATCGATTTGACTCAAATTGCCCAAATTTTAGATAGTGTTCTCGACCAGTTTTTAAACTTCCAGCCTCTACAACTGCCGCCACATCTGGGTTATCTCCCAAGTAACGTGGTTCAAAGAAACTTGTCCCGTACCTACCTTCTGTTTTTCCGAATTGGATAAAGTGTTGAAAGCCGGATTGAAAAATTCCGTTCTGCACGAAGGGAGTTATCTCCGGGTGGCGCTTTAAATAAAAAACTTCGTCGTAGTCAGGCGATACTCGCGTGCGACCTTCTTCGTAACCAAACTGGATAAAGTGGTCTAAACCTGAAGCCAAGGGTCGGTTTTGGTTGTTGGTGGTGCGAACAAAGGGTGCAATATCTTGATTTTGAGCTAGATATGTATCTTCGTCAAAATACCGCGATATTTTTGTGAGGCCGGCGGCTTGACCGAATTTTTCAAAGTGTTCTCTTCCAGATTTGATGATTCCTGCATCAATGGCTGGCTTGACCCACGGATATTGGGCGAGGTAGTATTGTTCGTCAAAAATTGCGTAGTTAGCCATGTTTTCCTCCTACTGTTTTGATGATTTGGAGCGTGAATACCCATCAGCTTTCCATTCACTCGATCGCCTATAAATAATTTATACAATGCAGACTTTATGAAATGGTTTTAAGTTCCGGGTGAAATATTATTTTTTAAATAAACACTTTATCCGAAGACTTTATTTTTGTTGCGGTAGTTAGACTTTTTTCTATCAGTTAATTGTTCGACATAAAAAAGTCATCAATCATAAGTATTAACTAATGACTAATGACTAATGACTAATGACCAATGACCAATGACTAACCAATCAAGAAAGTACCGTTACCGTTAGATTCTTGGAAGCTCAAACCCAAGCTTGCTCCTCCTTCAATCACGCCGAGCACATCTCCAAAACGCTGGATTGACAAATTGCTGCCAACAGGAATCAGGTTGTAACCGCTTAAAGAAGTTCCTTGCAGTTGGATAAAATCGCTTTCTATGTCGAAGTTGCGAATGGTAGCTTGACCGTTACCCAAATACAGCGGTGTCGGGGTGACATTCCCGGCTGTAGCAGGAACTCCGAGTACGAATGTATTAGTTCCCGGGGCACCAATCAGGACATCGAATTCATTAGTGCCAAAGCTTTCATACTGACGGTTGCCGTTGCGATCGATACCTACTTCCACTCCCACGAGTTCGACGTCGCCCACGCCAACACCAGTTAAAACGTCGTTGCTGCGGGTGCCGACAAAAGTTGCGTCGCGGGCCGGCTCGTTTTTCCCGAAATTGAAGTAGTGATCCCGACCAGTGTTCAAGGCTCCAGAGTTGACAAACGGCACGATGTCAGGGTTTTCTTTTAAGTATTCCGGTTCAAAAAATGAAGTTCCAAAACGACCTTCTTTTGAGCCGAATTGAATGAAATGCTGGTAGCCTGATTTGAAAGTTCCGTTCTGAACGAACGGTTGGAGTTCAGAGTTGTTTGTTAAATAAAAGCTTTCGTTGTACTCGGGTGATACTTGGGTGCGGCGCTGTCCTTCATCGTAACCGAACTGAATAAAGTGATCGAGGCCGGTCGCAAAAGGTGCGTTTGGGTTGACTGTGCGCACGAAGGGTGCGAGGTCTGGATTCCCAGTAAGGTAAGCATTTTCGTCAAAATAACGCGATACTTTAGTTAGACCGCCTTCTCGCCCGAATTTTTCAAAGTGTTCTCTCCCAGATGAGATTACTCCTGCGTCAATGGCTGGTTTGACCCAAGGATATGAGGCGAGGTAGAATTGTTCGTCAAAAATTTCGTAGTTAGCCATGTTTTCCCCTTAAAGTTTGGATGAGTTTGAGAGTTTATAGCAATTAGCTTTCCATGAACTCGATCGCAGATCGGGAATTTACACAAAACATATGTTATGAAATGGTTTTAAGTTCCTGGTAAAATGTCAACTTTTTTGAGTCAGCAATTATCCGAAGGCTACATTCTGCCTTCACAAATTATGCCTTTTTTCCATCTGTTAATTGCTCGATCGCAAGTTTGATCTGTTCTACAAAACTTGGAACTTTTTTCAGGATTTCTTGCTCAATAGTTGGTGAATTTTTAATTATTTTTATCCAACCCATTAATCGTATTCATAAAAATTACAATTTGTCAAGTAAATTTTTGTAAATAAAATATGGAGTATTTGCTCAAGGAATTTATCAAAAAATGTAACGAAAAGTTGCCAGAAATTTGTCGAATTGTGTACTGTGCAGGCTCAAATCGCCTAATGGCAAGTGTTTTCTGGTAAAAATGCTTATGGGATAAAAAAATTCCCGATTCCCGAAAACAGCATCTTAAAGGAGCCTAACCGGATGTTCACTCACGTCAAGCCCACCATTCGCCACGTTGTGCCGGAAAACTTGCAGGGGCGATCGCTCATGAAGGTGGTCTATGTCGTACTGGAACCGCAGTATCAAAGCGCCCTGTCGGCAGCGGTTCGATCGATAAACCAGAAAAATCCGAATCTGGCAATAGAAATCAGTGGCTACCTGATCGAGGAACTCCGCAGCCCGGAAAATTACGAGGCCTTCAAGCGGGATGTGGCGGATGCCAATGTATTTATTGCTTCTCTAATTTTTATCGAAGATTTGGCCGAAAAAGTGGTAGCGGCAGTTGAACCGCTGCGCGACAGCTTGGATGTCGCCGTCGTCTTCCCGTCGATGCCAGGGGTGATGCGGCTAAATAAAATGGGCAGTTTCTCGATGGCACAGTTGGGACAAAGCAAAAGTGCGATCGGCGAATTCATGAAAAAACGGAAGGAAAAATCCGGGAGTTCCTTCCAAGACGGAATGCTCAAACTGCTGCAAACTTTGCCGAAAGTGCTGAAATATTTGCCGATCGACAAAGCCCAAGATGCGCGCAACTTCATGCTGAGTTTCCAGTATTGGCTGGGCGGTTCCCAAGAAAACTTGGAAAACTTCCTGCTGATGCTGTCACATAAATATGTCTTCAAAGGCCAGTCACAGCCAACTTTCCAAGAACCGGTTGTCTACCCAGACATGGGAATTTGGCATCCTTTGGCACCGTCGATGTTTGAAGATGTAAAAGCATATCTGACGTGGTTTAATGCCCGTACAGATATTTCTGCCGATCTCAAAGATCCCCTCGCACCTTGCATTGGTTTAGTGTTGCAACGCACTCACTTAGTCACAGGAGATGACGCGCACTATGTAGCAATGGTGCAGGAATTGGAGGCAATGGGCGCACGGGTTGTGCCGATTTTTGCCGGCGGTTTGGACTTCTCTAAACCTGTTGAGACTTTTTTCTTGGAAGTCGGGGCAAAAGGTGTGACACCTCTGCCGATTGTTGATGCGGTGGTTTCTCTGACTGGTTTTGCTTTGGTGGGTGGCCCGGCGAAACAAGATCACCCGAAGGCGATCGAATCTTTGAAAAAATTAAATTGCCCTTACATGGTGGCTTTGCCGCTGGTTTTCCAAACGACAGAAGAGTGGGAAGATAGCGATTTAGGCTTGCACCCGATTCAAGTTGCGTTGCAAGTTGCGATTCCTGAGTTGGATGGTGCGATCGAACCGATTATTGTGTCGGGACGCGATGGTGCAACTGGCAAGGCGATCGCCCTGCAAGATCGAATTGAAGCAATTTCCCAGCGCGCCATGAAATGGGCAATGCTGCGCCGCAAACCAAAATTAGATAAGAAAGTTGCGATCACAGTTTTCAGTTTTCCTCCCGATAAAGGCAACGTCGGAACAGCCGCTTATTTGGACGTTTTCGGCTCGATTTACGAAGTATTGAAAGCCTTAAAAGGTAACGGTTACGACTTGCCAGAATTGCCGGATTCCGCCGAAAAACTGATGCAAGAAGTCATTCATGACGCAACAGCCCAATACCAAAGTCCCGAATTAAATATTGCTTACCGGATGTCCGTAGCTGAATACGAAGAATTCACTCCTTATTCGGAACGGTTGCAAGAAAATTGGGGGCCACCTCCGGGACATTTGAACAGCGACGGACAAAATTTGCTGATTTTTGGCAAACATTTTGGCAATGTGTTTATCGGAGTGCAACCTACTTTTGGATACGAAGGCGATCCGATGCGGTTGTTATTCTCTCGTTCTGCTAGCCCGCACCACGGTTTTGCTGCTTACTATACATATTTGGAGCGCATTTGGGGTGCGGATGCGGTGCTGCACTTTGGCACTCACGGTTCCCTGGAATTCATGCCCGGTAAGCAGATGGGAATGTCTGTCGATTGTTATCCTGACAGTTTGATCGGCAAGATTCCTAACCTCTATTATTACGCTGCTAATAATCCTAGTGAGGCAACAATTGCTAAGCGCCGCAGTTATGCTGAAACAATCAGTTATCTGACTCCTCCGGCTGAAAATGCTGGGTTGTACAAAGGTTTGCAGGAACTCAGCGAGTTAATTGCTTCTTATCAAACTTTAAAAGAGACTGGGCGCGGTGTGCCGATTGTGGATGCGATCGTCGAAAAATGCCGTTTGGTGAATTTGGATAAGGATATCGCCTTACCTCCCGAACAAGAACGAGGGGTTGCTGCGGACATGACTTCGGAGGAACGGGACAATTTAGTTGGCTTGGTTTACCGCAAGTTGATGGAGATTGAGTCGCGGTTGTTACCTTGCGGCTTGCACGTGATCGGTAAGCCGCCGACTGCGGAAGAGGCGATCGCAACTTTGGTGAATATTGCCAATTTAGACCGGGAAGAAGACGGATTAATCAGTTTGTCGCGGATTATTGCTCAAAGTCTCGATCGCAATATTGACGAGATCTACACCAATAACGACAAAGGCATTTTAGCAGATGTTGAATTGTTACAAAACATCACTTTAGCCTGTCGGGATGCTGTTGGCGCTTTGGTGAAGGAACAAACCGATGCTGAAGGTAGAGTTTCCCTGGTTTCTAAGTTGAATTTCTTCAACATGGGCAAGAAAACACCTTGGGTTGAAGCCTTGCACGCAGCCGGTTATAAAAAGGTCGATCCAGAACTGATTAAACCGCTGTTTGAGTATCTGGAATTCTGCTTGCAGCAAGTTTGTGCCGACAACGAATTGGGCGCATTATTGCGCGCGTTAGAGGGCGAATACATTATCCCCGGGCCCGGGGGCGATCCGATTCGCAACCCGGATGTTTTGCCGACTGGCAAGAATATGCACGCTTTAGACCCGCAGTCAATCCCTACAACAGGGGCGGTTAAGTCTGCAAAGATTGTAGTCGATCGGCTGTTAGAAAGACAGCGCGTTGATAACGGCGGAAATTACCCAGAAACGATCGCCGTTGTGTTGTGGGGAACCGACAACATCAAGACTTACGGCGAATCCCTCGCCCAAGTAATGTGGATGGTGGGAGTGAAGCCAGTTCCCGACGCTTTGGGCCGGGTAAACAAACTCGAATTGCTTTCTTTAGAAGAGTTGGGACGCCCTCGGATCGACGTAGTAATTAACTGTTCCGGCGTATTCCGCGACTTGTTCATCAACCAAATGAATTTGTTAGATAAAGCCGTGAAAATGGCAGCGGAAGCCGACGAACCGTTAGAGATGAACTTCGTCCGCAAACACGCCCTGAAGCAAGCGGAAGAAATGGGAATCAACCTGCGACAAGCAGCAACCCGGGTATTTTCCAATGCTTCTGGTTCCTATTCATCTAACGTCAACTTGGCGGTAGAAAACAGCACTTGGGAAAGCGAAGCAGAGTTGCAGGAAATGTACTTAACTCGCAAATCATTCGCCTTTTCTTCCGACAATCCCGGAACAATGGAACAAGACCGGAAAATTTTTGAATCATCCTTAAAAACTGCTGAAGTCACCTTCCAAAACTTGGATTCTGCGGAGATTTCGCTAACCGACGTGTCGCACTATTTCGACTCCGATCCGACTAAATTGATCGGCAGTTTGCGTGCAGATGGGAAGAAACCAGCATCCTTTGTTGCTGATACAACCACAGCCAACGCGCAGGTGCGGACGCTATCAGAAACCGTGCGTTTAGATTCGCGGACTAAGCTGCTGAATCCGAAGTGGTACGAGGGGATGTTGTCGCACGGTTATGAAGGTGTGCGGGAGATTTCTAAGCGTCTGGTGAATACGACTGGATGGAGTGCGACGGCGGGCGCTGTGGATAATTGGGTGTATGAGGATGTCAACACTACGTTTATCCAAGATGAGGAGATGCAGAAGCGTTTGCTTAACTTAAATCCTCATTCGTTCCGCAAGATTGTCAGCACTTTGCTTGAGGTGAATGGCCGGGGTTATTGGGAAACTTCGGAGAACAATTTGGATCGCTTGCGTGAACTTTATCAGGAGGTGGAAGACCGGATTGAGGGGGTAGAATAAGGTTCCCGAATTAGTGTAGAATGGTGTCAGGGCAAGCAATTACCCTGACACTTATTTTTAGACTACTAAAGCAAAGATTATAATGAAAATAATTAATGACTCAAATAAACAAACTCCTCGCCAAGCTGATGGTTGGTGCATCCGATGCTAATTTTTCCTTTAGCGATTTATGTCAAATACTCCAGATTTTAGGATTTGAGGTAAGAATTAATGGTAGTCACCATATTTTCAGCAAGGAGGGAGTCGCAGAAATTCTCAACCTCCAACCACAAAAAGGAGATATAGCATTTCTCAGATAGATGAGGTATGTAATAAGGCTTGAAAGTCCCGATATTCAGGGAATCTCGTGCACCTCATCTTTTTAAGAAAGGCTATAGGTCAAAAGCTAAAGCTTATCAAGTAAAGCAAGTTCGTGCAGTAATTTTGAAATATAAATTGGTGAACCAAGATGATAATGAAGTATGAAGTAATCATTTACTGGAGTGATGAAGACCAGGCATTTATTGCCGAAGTACCAGAATTGCCCGGATGTGCTGCGGATGGGGAAACTTATCAAGAAGCATTGCAAAATCTAGAGATTATTATGCAGGAGTGGGTTGAGACTGCTCGGCACTTAGGGCGATCGATCCCTCAACCTAAAGGTAGATTAATGTTCGCATAATAGAGCAAGGTTCCCGCCCTTTTTAATTCGATCGGTTAGAAAGATACTGAGTTTTCACATACTGTTTCATCACAGGATTCAAAATAAATAAAGTTATCTTTTCCCGTTCTACAGCATCCAATAAAAAGCGATTTCCAAGAGATCGCACTGCATTGACTATTTCTGACGGCGAAAAAGGTATTTTGTTGAAAATTTGCGACACAGCAACGGGTTCAGGTTGATTAGCCAGGTGAACCATCACTGCTAATTCTGCAGGAGTCAAACGCCCAAAAGGTTTAGATAACTGAGATTGCAACCCTTCATCTAAAATCGGCATCTCGCACTGCAAAAACTCAGAAACTCTCCCCCCAAACAAGTCTTGAATTAGCGTTGCAGTGAACTCCAACCACAGAGGATTGCCTTGATAAATATCAATCAAAGTTGACCATGTTTCCTCATCGGATAACTTTTGTGAGTTCAAAATCTCTTTAGCTGCTTCTCCTAAACTTGCCAATACAAAACATCGCACGGGATGATTATCTTTTGATAATCTGGCTATTTCTCTGGGTTTTTCCCAACTATTCAAGATCAAACAACTTTGATGACAAACTTCGGCGATTAGTTTAAAAAATAACTGATAATCTTCATATCCAGTTTTATATTGTCCTGCTAGTTGTCCGCTGCCGAAAAGCATCTGCACGTCATCGAGGACAATCAGACATCGGTATTTTCGCAGGTAATCGAGGATTTGGGAAATTTTGGTTTCGATGTTTTGGGGAATTTCTGATTGTTGGGAAAAGATTTGCAGCAGGTTGGTGAGGGTTGCATCGAGGGTTGGGGAAAAGCGGAGGCTGCGATAGATGACGTAATCTAATTGAGTTTTGATGCGATCGATCAGGCTTAGGGAGAGGGTTGTTTTGCCGATTCCGCTGATTCCGAGGAGGGCGATGAGGCGAGTGTGTTCCTGTGTTATCCAGTTTTCGAGGGTGGAGAGTTCAGAAGTGCGATCGAAAAAGGTGAATATTTCGGGTGAGTCGCCTAAGTCTATGTGGAGTTGGGTTGGAGTTTGTTGGGGGTTTTGAGCTTCTGTTGGACTTCTCGCCCTTTCTTGACAAACATTGACGTTATTAAACGTGACATGATTGCTCAAAATAGCTGATGGAGAATTATAAAACTTTGCCCTTTCCAGTATCGCTCTAACATTTACTTTACTAACATCTTCCCCGAAGACATCTGATAATATCTTCCATAATTCAGAAGCAGCAACCCTAACATAACCTTCACTACAATCACGGTCTTGCGCTATTTTTGTTGCATATTTTCGACCTTGGAGCGCTTCTTTTAAAATAGCTTCTTGGAGGTCATCTAAATGCTTCCCTGTTTTAGAAAAAACTTTGTCATCGGCAAATCTTAAGACTTCCTGAAGCTCCATAGATCGCGTATGGGGTAATTTTTAGTAATTATAACTTATTTTTTATAACTTTTTAGATAACAAAATATAACATTTTCTAAAGTGAGTTGGTGGGCGATGGCGCAATGGGGTCATTGTATGATTTTTGGAGTAGAGGTTGATTGCACTGAGAGCGATCGGGCTACATCCGTTATTGTGGATATTTTGGGCATTTGCGATCGGGGTGTCTGGGGTAAGTCCCGACAGTTCCGAATGACACGGCTTAGATTTTCGCACATTATGTACATTATACCTGACTAGGAGTCAACAATGGCTAAAGATAAAATTGGTGAAGTTAAAACCCCATCCGGTTCTACCGTTTCTTAAGCTCTCCGTTATACATAAAATATTTGTCGATAAAAATTGATAATGATGACATTAATTCTAATTGTAATTGTGATTGCCACTATTGCTTACTTTGTCTTAGTTAATAAAAATGAAAATCAAACTCCTAGCCTTCCTAATCGTAATGAAATAAGATACCCGACTATTGATGAAAGTCAACTGAATGACGATCTGAGTTCAGCAGTAGGGATAGATTATCGAAACCTGCGGAAGTGTCTAGCAGTTAAAGATTTTGAATCTGCTAATAAGGAAACTAAATCTATTTTTGAAAAAATTTCCTATATGGACATTACCCTAACCAATCCAGATCCTCAAAACACGAAAATACCAAGAATTCCTTGCACAGATATATTTACTATAGACAGGCTGTGGGTCAAATACAGCGAAGGACGTTTTGGTTTGAGTGTTCAATTTATAATTTGGAAGGATATTTATCTTCGTCTTTACGATGAGAAAGAAGAATTTAACAGGCGAGAAAAAATAGAAAGTAGCCACGACGAACTTGACTTCTTAGCTCAGTCCGATGCCTTCCGTAAATTCTATGACATAATAGGATGGGAATCAGACAATGATCGTCTAATTTATCAAGAGTCAGCACCAAAGGGTCATTTACCCGCCATATTTCGGCCTAGTAATGCACTTCATTACTATATTATGGTACGCTTGTTTTTTCGACTTATGAGCTGTCTTCAGTAGAAAAAAAAGATACCTAGGCTCAGTCAACACATCGCCCAACTTAATCAAATGGATTCAACATTCTTAACCCATCAACGCGCTTAAAATCCTCAGCATTGCGAGTTACCAAGACACTTCTCTAATTTGTAACTGGAATTCCAAAGCATCCACACGATACGGCAAAAAACCTCGCCATCTCTTTAAATTTTTTCTCGGCAATCTTTCACTACTACCCTCAGTCTGGCTTGTTACCCGATCGCGAATCAATGCTGACAATACTTCTAAAAGCTGCTGTTGCTCGTCAGGAGTGAGACTTTGAGCCTGACTCAGTACCTCGTTATAAGTAGACATAGGCTTTATGTTGAGATTTTTTGGCTGATTGTTATTATAGCAATTTAGGATCGAAGGAATGGCGATCGCCCTTTTCTTCTTAAAGTGCGATCGCCCTTATCTTTCCAAAGTACGATCGCCCTTTTCTTCCTAAAGTACGATCGCCCTTATTTTCCCAGAGTACGATCGCCCTTATCTTCCCCAAAGTGCGATCGCCCCTCTCTTCCCATCCAAAAATAATCGCTCAAATTCTCAAATTATCCAACACTAAAACCGTTAACCCCGGCAAAGAAGGCAACCGCGCATCATTTGTCAAAAAAAACGAAGCACCCTCATGGATAGCTGTAGCCATTTGAATAGAATCGGGCGATCGCAAATTGTAAGTTGCTCTCAGTTGTGCCGCTGTTTCAGCAATATCTGGAGTTAATTCAACAACAGTTAAACTTTCTTGATTCATCAATATTTCACGATATTCTTGAGCCAAGGCAGTATTTTTCTGTCGCAGGGGATGAACTAGCACTTCTACGAGCGTTACTGTTGATGTCACTATCCTAAAATCACCGCGATTAAACGATCCAAAGAAAAGCAGCATCATCTCTAGATATTTTGGATTTTGCTCCATAAAGTAAATCAGAGGCGCAGTATCCAATCCGACAACTTGTCCCTGTAACTGAGCTATCCATTCCATGAATCTCTTTCCCGATCCACATATTCTTGAGCATCAATCTCATGCCAAATTTCCTTACCCAAGCCTGATAATTCTAAAATACTGCGCTTCGGCTTAGGAATCACCCGTTGACGAATATGTGCAAACAATTCAGAGATGAGTCGCATTTGCTCATCTGGTGCAAGTTTTAGAACCTGAGTCAGTACCGTGCTGTAAGTAGACATAGACTCTGCATTAAGATTTTTTGGCTGATTGTCATTATAGCAATTTAGGAGCGAAGGAAGTACGATCGCCCTTATCTTCCCAAAGTACGATCGCCCTGATTTCCGCAAGTACGATCGCCCTTATTTTCCCAAAGTGCCATCGCCCTTTTCTTCCCAAAAGTGCGATCGCCCTTATTTTCCTATCAGCCGATCGTACTCTGCGTGAGTACCAATCCAAAACCACAAAATACCTGTTTTAATTTCAATACCCAACGCCCGATAAGCTTGTCCGGCCCTTACAGACCAATAATTACCAACCTTCTTAAAATGCAGAGAAGGATGAGACGGATCTGCCTTCAGCAACTCATAACACTGATCTGCTGTAGCTTGTACATTTAATGGCAAAGCATTGTAACAATCCCAAAATTTTCGAGTAGTGTAGTGCATTAAATCTCTCGATAATTACCACTCTCAAAATCTGCGATCGCCTCTGCTGCTAAAGCATCCAGTTTCCCCTCAGCAATATCTTTCTCTAACTGAACATCCCATCGTTGGTAATCCAAATTTAGAAACCACTCTAACAACTCTCCAATCTTGTTGGGCGGAAGTTGGAGAATCGCATTTTCTATTTGTTCAATAGTCAACATAGGCTATCTTAACTTACACTAAATTTCGTTGATTTTTTTGCTTGTTATTTATTATATCTCAATTCGGGATTCGGGGAAAAGCGATAGCCCTTATCTTCCCCAAAGTACGATCGCCCTTTTATGCCCAACGTACGATCGCCCTTATTTTCCCAAAGTACAATCGCCCTTTTCTTCCTCAAGTGCGATCGCCCCTTCTTTTACCTAATCAAATGGATTCAATATAGTTAACCCATCAACGCGCTTAAAATCCTTAGCATTGCGAGTTACCAAGACACATCCCTCAGCTAAAGCACAGGCTGCAATTACACCATCACCTAATTTCAAGCGATAATCTCTACGAATTTGGGCTGCACGATCTAAAACTGATTCTGTTAATGATACGCACTTAATAAGCCTCAAAAATTTCCGCAACTCATTCGCTTGTTCTTCTGTCAATGCCGGGTAACAAAGTAACTCTACCCAACTAATCGGAGAGTAAAATGCCTCTGCATCTCCAGCTTCAATCTCATCAAATATAGGCTGAACCTCCGGCTCGTCATAGAAGTAGTAAATCAGAATGTTGGTATCGAGAAGATATTTATTAATCATCCCATTCTTTTCTAAGTTGCAACTGGAATTCCAAAGCATCCACACGCTTAGGCAAAAAACCGCGCCATCTCTTTAAATTTTTTCTCGGCAATCTTTCACTACTACCCTCAGTCTGGGTTGTTACCCGATCGCGCATCAAAGCTGACAATACTTCTAAAAGCTGCTGTTGCTCGTCAGGAGTGAGACTTTGAGCCTGACTCAGTACCTCGTTATAAGTAGACATAGGCTTTATGTTGAGATTTTTTGGCTGATTGTTATTATAGCAATTTAGGATTGTGGGAAGTGCGATCGCCCTTATCTTCCCAAAAGTGCGCCCTAATACACTTCACGACGATGAGCAATAACAGTCACAACCACACGCTTTTGCTCATCATCAATGTCATAAACTACCCGATAATCTCCAACGCGATAGCGATAGTATCCAGCTAATTCGCCTTTGAGTTGCTTAATATTTGGATGACTGCGAGGGTCAGTTTTCAACATCTCAAAACATCTATCTAGCTTGCGTTGTAAAGAAGCTGATGATTCTTCAAAAAACTCCTGAGCATCAAAGCTAAGAACGACTGAATAAAACTTTAGACTTTCATCAGTATTTTCGTTTGACTTCCTCAACTGAAGTCACCTTACCTGCTGCTATATCTTTTTGGGCTTTATTAAATACTTCAAGAAAACCGGGAATTTTTAATAATTCCACCGTAGCTTCATTGCTTTCACGTTCTGCTAAATAAGCTAAGAAATCAGCCACAACGATCAGCCGTTCAGGAGATAAGCGATCTATGGATTGCTTAAGATTCTGGCGAAGTTCTTGAGTTTTCATAGTTCATAGCTATTGAAAATTATTAGAGCTGGCTGTTTGATTATATCAGATAGTCTGAAATTTGGCTCCTGCGGCCCTGATTTTCCCTGCCTGGATTGCGATCGCCCCGATATTGCCTGGATTGCGATCGCCCCGATATTGCCTGCATTGCGATCGCCCTGAACTTCCCCAAACTGCAATTTAGTTGTGAGGAATGTTGCCAGTATAATGTTATCACCTGCGCTTCAACCCCAGCACGCTGAGAAAAAAGCTCGACAAAACCATCTGCAAACCGACAGTCAGGCAAGTGAGCGAGGGAATAACCAAACGCAGAGTTTTAGAAGGATCGAGAGTCCCGAAAGCCGTTTTGCTCCAGATAGTTAATGACAAGAACGAGCCAACTATTCCAATTAAAATCAGCGTGACTCCGACAATCAATCCTGTCTCTAGAGTGACATAGCGAAATATTTTGTTGAGTTTGGGGTCTTCGGGCAGAAATTTCTCGCTGATGGCAAAAATTTTGGTGAAAAAAGCGAAAGTTACTGCTTGAAAACCGATGATAATTGCGATCGCACCATACAGCAGCGTGTGTACATCAAAGCTGATACTCCCAATCTTTTGAGTACCGGGTAACAGCCAAACCACGATAATTAGACCCCAAATCATCAGCGCAGTACCCGGATACAAAAACAGCCACCGAGGACTGTAAAGCAGCAAAAATCGGAGGTGCCGCCAGCCATCTCGCCAAGTTCGCAAGTGCGGCGGTCGGCTGCGGCCGTCGGGAGAAAGTACGGTTGGGATTTCAGTTATCCGCAGCTTGTATACAGAGGCCTTGACCACCATTTCGCTAGCAAATTCCATCCCCGTTGTTTGCAAGTCGAGTTTCAAAATTGAGTCTCTCCTAAAACCCCGCAATCCGCAGTGAAAATCGCCGACGGGACTTGCAAAAAATAGCCGCCCAACCCATGTCAGCACCGGATTTCCTAAATATTTGTGCAGCGGCGGCATTGCACCCGGTTTGATGCCCCCTTGAAAGCGGTTTCCCATTACTAAGTCGAAACCTTCTCGCAATTTGTTGACAAAAAAGCCGAGGTTGGAAAAATTGTAGCTGTCGTCAGCATCGCCCATGATAATATAAACTCCGCGCGCTGCGATGATGCCTCCCATCAGGGCGCTGCCGTAGCCTTTGGCTGCTACGGGCACAACTCTCGCTCCCATTCTGGTAGCGATAGCTTGAGAACCGTCAGTGCTGCCGTTGTCTGCTATGATGACCTCGCCGGCAATATCAAGTTCGCGCAGCGACCTCAGTGCTTTCTGTATGCAGATTTCTAAAGTTTCTGCTTCGTTCAGACAAGGCATGAGTATCGATAGTTCTAGAGTATATTCTCCGCTTGGATTGGTCTGTTCTGCCATATATTTGTTCCACTCTCGATCGCGATCGACCATACTTGATTTTCCCGTATCTCTGCTTAAAATATTAGTGGTGAATAAAACCTAACAAAACTTAATTAAAGTTTTTTAGGTTTTTGGGAACGGCAATTTTTGATTGTACTATAGGTTAGTAAACTTATGAATAGAAGCGTTTTTATGTTATTGCTTGCTGCAATCTTGTGCGGCGTCGCAGGTCAATTCAGCCTGAAGGCAGGAGCTAAAATATTAGGGCCTATTGGCGCTGCTAATTTAATGGAAAAAATTATAGCAATGGCTACCCAGCCGTTGATTGTAGGCGGTCTTTCTTTGTATGCAATTTCTTCGATCGGCTTTATTGTAGTTTTGTCGCGGGCAAACCTTAGCATAGTCTCGCCTTTACTGTCAATTAGTTACCTGTTTACTGTTTTAGGTGGCAAACTTATATTTCACGAGCCTTTGCCGCCGCTGCGGTTAGTAGGCGTAGCCATGATTATGACGGGAGTAATTTTTGTACTCAGAGGTCAAGCTGGGGGGGTGACAGGAGGCAACTAGCGATCGCTTTTAAGATTGACGCTGGAGTGCTGAATTGATAACTTAAGTCAAAGGGTGTATAGCAATCGTAAATGAGTAGTAAATTTTTGACCCCACCCCAACCCTCCCCTTACCAAGGGGAGGGAGTAAGAAATTCACACTGTTATGAAATGATGCTGCTATATGTCTAATATTTCTGAGCCGGTGAATCCCAATCAATTATTGAGCGATCGCACCGCAGTTCTTGCTACCATGCACCAAAAAGAACGGGTGATGGCTCCAGTGTTGGAACGAGAATTGGGTGTAAATATCCTAGTACCTGCGGCGCTTGACACTGACGCATTCGGCACGTTCACCAGAGAAGTCAAACGCTTAGGAACACAAATAGAAGCGGCTCGCCATAAAGCACAAAAAGCCCTAGAAATTGCGGGCGAAACTCTTGCCTTTGCCAGCGAAGGTACTTTCGGCCCTCACCCAATGATGCCGTATCTGCCAGCTAACAGAGAAATAGTAATTTTATTAGATCGAGCCAACAATATCGAACTAATCGGCGACTCTTTCTCCGTTGAAACTAACTACAGTCACCAGTTAGTTTCCAGCACAGAAGAAGCAGATGATTTTGCGAAAAAAGCGGGATTTCCCGATCACGGACTGGTGGTTGTAGTTGGTGACGCTGCCCTCGGTAACGGTGAAATTGTCAAGGGCATTAAGACAGAAAAACAACTTTTTGACGCTGTAACAGCCGGCTTAAAAAAATCGTCAACTGGCCGAGTTCACATCGAAACAGATATGCGGGCGATGTACAATCCAACTCGGATGAAAAACATCGAAAATGCAACTCTCGATTTAGTTAAAAAATTTAAGCAATTCTGCCCGGAGTGCGGTTGGCCGGGATTCGATATTGCTGAGACGAAAATCGGATTGCCCTGCGAACTTTGCTATTTTCCGACTCAGCTAGTGCGATCGGCAATCTATAAATGCAAAAAGTGCGGTTATACTAAAGAAAAACTATTTCCCGACGGTCGAGAGACTGCCGATCCTTCCCTGTGTCAATATTGCAACCCTTAGAAAAATAATTGCACAAAAATAGTAAAGTTTGTCACAATATTATTGATAGTTCCCTAATTAAATTCACTAATGATAGCCATAGAAACAGAACGCAACTGGAAACCCGTTATTAAAGAATTCGAGGCTGTAGTCGGCAAAAATGGCGTTGTGCAGCGTCGCGAAGAATTAATTGTCTACGAGTGTGACGGACTCGCCAGCTACCGCCAGCGCCCCGCCGTGGCGGTATTGCCTCGAACTACGGAGGAAGTGGCGCAATTGGTCAAAATATGCGATCGCAACTCAATTCCCTGGGTGGCTAGAGGCGCAGGCACCGGCCTTTCCGGCGGCGCTTTGCCTGTAGAAAACTGCGTGCTGATTGTCACTGCCCTGATGCGAAAAATCCTGAAAGTAGACTTAGAAAATCAGCAAGTAGTCGTGCAGCCGGGAGTAATTAATAACTGGGTAACGCAAGCAGTTAGCGGCGCTGGTTTCTACTACGCGCCCGATCCTTCCAGTCAAATTGTTTGTTCGATTGGCGGCAACGTTGCCGAAAATTCTGGCGGGGTTCACTGCCTCAAATACGGAGTCACAACAAATCACGTTTTAGGATTAAAATTGGTACTTCCAGACGGTTCTATTGTCGATGTCGGTGGCGAAATTTCCGAAATGCCCGGTTACGATTTAACTGGTGTATTTGTCGGTTCCGAAGGCACTTTAGGAATCGCCACAGAAGTTACTTTGCGAATTCTCAAAGCGCCGGAATCGATTTGCGTTCTCCTAGCGGATTTTTCCAGTATAGAAGCAGCGGGCGAATCGGTTTCCGATATTATCAGCGCTGGTATTATTCCCGGAGGCATGGAAATTATGGATAACATCAGCATTAATGCTGTGGAAGATGTGGTGGCAACTGGATGTTATCCCCGCGATGCCGCGGCAATTCTCCTGGTAGAAATCGACGGTTTAGAAGTGGAAGTGGCCACAAACAAACAGCGGATTGCCGATATTTGCAAGCATAACGGAGCGCGAAATATCACCACGGCAACCGACCCGGAAACGCGCCTAAAAATTTGGAAAGGGCGGAAAGCTGCTTTTGCTGCGGCGGGTCATCTCAGCCCGGATTATTACGTGCAAGACGGCGTAATTCCACGAACGCAAATGGCTTATGTTTTGAAAGAAATTGAGGGTTTGAGCGAGAAATACGGTTATCGAATTGCTAATGTATTTCACGCGGGAGACGGGAATTTACACCCGCTGATTCTGTACGATAACTCGGTAAAAGGTGCGCTGGAAAAGGTGGAAGAATTGGGCGGGGAAATTCTCAGGCTTTGCGTGAAAGTTGGGGGAAGTCTTTCGGGGGAACACGGCATCGGTGCTGACAAGAAGTGTTTTATGCCAGATATGTTTTCCGAGGTAGATTTGGAGACGATGCAGTGGGTGCGTCAGGTGTTTAATCCGAAAGGTTTGGCGAATCCTGGGAAGATGTTTCCGACGCCGAAGACTTGCGGAGAAGCGGCGAGGGCTAAGGTTGAAACTTTTAAGAAGTTGGATGGTGCGGAGGTTTTTTAATTCGCTATTTATGCGGGTAATGTCAGCAGAAAAGCACCCTGAAATTGTCTCTACAATGGGGAGGCAAAGCCTCTAAATATGCGTTTCCAGCCAGATTCGGGTAACGAGAAAAAACGCTTTTTCTCGTTTTTTAGGAGTGCGCTCGTCCCGATCGCTTGTTTGCCTATATATCAAGTTGGTAAGGTGCAGATTGCACATTCCGCGCTAATGTGCGATCGGAATTTTGATAGTAAATTCCGTGCCCTTGCCCAATTCCGAAGTACAATATAATTCGCCGTTGTGTCTTTCTACAATAATTTGGTAGCTAATTGACAAACCCATTCCCGTGCCTTTGCCAATGGGTTTGGTAGTAAAAAATGTATCGAATATCTGCTGTTTGACTTCCTCATTTATTCCCGGGCCGTTGTCGGCAATTTTAATTTCTACAAAATTGCCGACCACTTCCGTACCAATACTAATCTGGCTAGGATTTTCTAGCATTTCTTGACAATTTTGCCTACTGTTCGCATCTTCTAAAGCATCGATCGCATTGCTGAGAATATTCATAAAAACTTGATTGATCGGCCCAGCAAAACACTCAACAGTCGGCAATTCTCCGTATTGTTTGACAATTTGAATTGGCGGCTTTTCTCCGTTCCCTTTCAAACGGTGATTGAGAATTAACAGCGTGCTGTCAATACCTTCGTGGAGGTTAACGGGTTTCATCTGTGAATCGTCGTGCCGCGAAAAGTTCCGCAGCGACTGCACAATCTGGCAAATCCGCTCGACACCAACGCTCATTGAGGACAGTATTTTAGGTAAATCTTCAGCTAAAAAATCGAGTTCATTTTCTTCTCTTTCCTGTTGAATTTCAGCGACTGGATTAGGATAATGCTTTTGGTAAAGTTCGAGGTGGTCAAACAAGTCTTGAGTATAATTTGTGAGATGAGTGAGATTGCCATAAATGAAGCTAACTGGGTTGTTAATTTCGTGAGCGACGCCGGCAAGTAGCAATCCCAAACTAGACATTTTTTCGCTTTGAACTAATTGGGAATGAGTGGCTTTGAGTTGGTTAAGTGTAGCTGCTAGTTGAGCGGTTTGTTCTCTGCTTTGTGCTTCGGAATTATGCAAGGCTTCTTCGGCTTGTTTGCGCTCAGTGATGTCTCTCTGTACGCCAATAAAATGAGTTAATTTGCCCATTCGATCGCGCACGGGTGATATTGAGAAACAATTCCAAAAAGCGGTTCCGTCTTTGCGGTAATTCTTTAATATTACCTTGCATTCGCTTTCTGTTTGCAAGGCTTGGCGAATGATTTCTACTGCCGCCAGATCCGTATCGCTTCCGTGCAAAAATCGGCAGTTTTTTCCGAGAATTTCCTGTCGGCGATAACCTGTCATGCTTTCAAATGCGGGATTGCAATAAATAATGGGATGTTCTGGGTGAGTGGCGTCACAAATCGTAACTCCGGTGCTAGTAGCTGCTATAGCTCGATCGTACAACCAAAGCATTTCTTCTGCGCGCTTGCGATCGGTAATGTCCCGCAGCGTAGCTAAATAAGCCATTTCTCCCTCCCATTCCGTTTCCACCACCCGCATTTCTACTACAGCATTTGCTTTTTGCTGGCGAATAGCTTCAACTTCTGTTTGCACGACGCGAGTTCCTGCTACTTCTGTTTTTCCTACTTGGGGAATAATATCCGTGGCCATCTCAATGTCGCAAGCTGAACTTTCTACTACCAAATTGCCAAAAAATGCTTGACCTAAAAGTTCCTCTGCTTTGCAGTTAAACAGCGCTTCTGCTGACTGGTTGGCAAAACAGACAAGTCCTCGCTTGTTAACGATTGCGATGCCGTCGGCATTTTTTTCGATCGCATTCCGAAACCGAGATTCGCTAGCCTTCAAATCCTGCTTTAGCTGTTCCATTGCTCGCTCCACCTGCTGCAGTTCGCACAAACTAACACTATAAGCTTCGGAAATATTTGCCTCGGTCGAATTCTCCGCTCTTTTTTTTGGCATCTGTTGGTAGCCTGTTCTATTGGTCAGATTGGGAGCAGTTTTTTTATGGTTCCTGCTAATATTACTGAGTTTATTTTCTGGATCGGCTTCTTGAAAAAACATATTTTAACCCTACCAAATTATTTTCTAGATTAAGGTGTTGCGCTCGCCCAATTTTCCGGGAAATTTAGGGAGAGAGCAATTTACACCCGATGCTAGCACATGACTTTTAGAATTCATCATAAAACATCGTTAAAATTCAACAGCCATCGCCATAGAATTATCAATTAAGTTTTATTAAGTAATTTCAACAACATTGACACTTACGTAGCGACACGAACTGTGCAAGCTGGATATGGCTTCAATCCCCCTCGCACTCACAAAATAATCAGTTCCACGCAAAAGTCCTAAATATTTAGAAGCCACTGGTCAGTATAAAATATTATATAATTTTGACAAATAATATACTTTAAATGAGCGAACTCATCCTTAAAACTTCAAAAATAATCATAATTAGCCATTACCAAATCATCTCCCTGCAGGCAGATGTGATATAGAATATAACCTATCTATTTTTGCGATCGCAACTTCAAACCAATGGCACGTCTAGCACTTCTGAGCACATCTAATAAAACCGGACTAATCGACTTAGCGCGCAGTCTAGTAGAAGAATTTGAATTTGACATAATTAGTAGCGGCGGGACAGCAACGGCCCTCAAAGAAGCAGGCATCCCAGTGACCAAAGTTGCGGAATATACTGGTTCGCCCGAAATTTTGGGAGGGCGAGTCAAAACACTTCACCCACGAATCCACGGAGGTATTTTAGCGCGCCGCGATGTACCGGAAGACCTGGCAGATTTAACCGAAAATCAAATTCGGGCGATCGATCTAGTTGTAGTGAATCTGTATCCATTTGAAGAGACAATTTCTAAACCAGGAGTTACTCTAGCAGACGCAATTGAGCAGATAGATATCGGCGGGCCAGCAATGTTGAGAGCTTCAGCCAAAAACCACGCTCATTTGACAGTTTTGTGCGACCCAGAACAGTACAATACTTATTTAAAAGAATTGCGGGAAAATGGCGGCGAAGCATCCTTAGAGTTTCGGCAAAGATGCGCCCTAGAAACCTTTAAACATACAGCAAACTACGAGCGCGCGATCGCAACTTATCTCAGCAGCCAATCCGCTGAAGAATCTGCGCTACCAGACCAGTTTAATTTATCAGGAAAAGAGTTGCAAACTCTCCGCTACGGCGAAAATCCCCATCAAGCCGCCACCTGGTATCAAAGCGGAAGTACACCGACAGGCTGGACGACTAGCACCATCCTGCAAGGCAAAGAATTAAGCTACAATAATTTAGTAGATTTAGAAGCAGCAAGGCGGCTGATCGTAGAATTCCCTGACACCCCCGCCGCCGCTATTCTGAAGCATACAAATCCTTGCGGCACAGCCTTGGGAACAACTATTTCTGAAGCTTATCAAAAAGCCTTCGATACCGATTCAGTCTCAGCTTTCGGTGGAATTGTTGCCCTCAACCGCCCGATTGATGCTGCTACCGCAACGGCATTAACTAAAACATTTTTAGAATGTATTGTCGCGCCGGGGTGCGAACCAGAAGCAGAAGAAATTATCAAGAAAAAGGCGAAAGTTAGAGTATTAATTTTGCCAGATTTGACTCAAGGGCCGCCACAAACTGTTAAAATTATTGCAGGCGGTTTGCTGGTACAAGAGTCAGATAATATAGTAGAAGAAACTAGCAAATGGCGGACTGTTACTGAGAAACAGCCGACGGCGGGAGAGTTGGAAGAATTGCTGTTTGGTTGGAAAGTAGCGAAACACGTCAAATCAAATGCGATCGTTGTGACGCGCGATCGCACTACAATCGGTGTCGGCGCCGGACAAATGAATCGCGTGGGATCGGTTAAACTAGCATTGGAACAAGCAGCAGAGAAGAGCAAAGGAGCGATTTTGGCTAGCGACGGTTTCTTCCCCTTCGACGATTCAGTCAAAACTGCGGCTGAGGCGGGAATAATTGCGATCGTCCAACCGGGAGGAAGTATGCGCGATCGAGATTCCATTGAAGCCGCCAACCAACTCGGAATCACAATGGTTTTCACCGACATCCGTCACTTTTTGCATTAATTAAGTTCGTAGTGTAGTAATGACATCTTAGGTATCTCTCACGAACAAACAAGATGCCTGTTCCACAAAGAGTCAATTCTATTGTGGGATGGGCTTCTAGCCAGCCCTAAAGCAATGATAGAATTTTTGTTCTTCCATCTTCCATCTTCCATCTTCCATCTTCCATCTTCCATCCGCCCTTGCGAATCCGTTGCCGAATTTTCTTCTTCTATAACTAACGGCTATGACTAGCACAATTAAACCGCAAATTAAACCCCAAGACATAAAAGTCAAAATCCTCCTCACCGGCGGACATCAATGTACCGTCACCCTCAAATCTGATACACAATTATTGCACAGCCTGATTAAAACATTAGTCGATCGCACTCAACAAACACCCGGTTTTTCCACCTTATTTCAAATCCCTATAGACGGAGGTCGTTCCGCCCTTTCTTTTCCCGGCGAAAACCTAGTCGGATTAGTCACCGAACCCCCAATTTACTTGCAGCAACTGCAACCGCAGCAGCCTGCAACTCCCGTAGAAATTCCCGCCCCAGAAATTCCCGCCCCTGCGCCACCTGTAAATGATGACTTAATATCTCGCTACGCCCAAATTGACAACTTTTTGACATCCGCAGAAAAGAACAAACTCATCAAATATGTTTTAGCAAAAGAATCAGAATTTGTGAGTACCAGCACCTCAACCAATGCCGAAGATTATCGGCGTTCGATGGTACTCCATTCGTTCCCCGAATTTTCGGAACTGATGGTTAATCGCATCAAAGCAATTCTCCCCGACGTGCTGCGCAAATTAAATATTCCCTCATTTCCGCTTGGTGAAATAGAAGCTCAGTTAACCATGCACAACGACAACAACTTTTACAAACTTCACAACGACAGTGGCTCTCCAGATACCGCAACCAGATTTTTTACTTACGTTTACTATTTTAATCGAGAACCCAAAGCTTTTTCTGGAGGCGAATTGCAGATTTATGACAGCAAAATTGAGAACAATTTCTATGTTGCGGACGAGACATTCAGAACCGTTGAGCCTCGTAATAACAGCATCGTATTTTTTCTTAGTCGGTATATGCACGAAGTTTTGCGAGTTAGCTGTCCCTCGAAAGCTTTTGCTGATAGCCGCTTTACTATTAACGGCTGGGTACGCAAAGCAAATTGAGGTTAATTCATAGTCCTGGACGCACTAATCACCTAGTTATATCATTCTGAGTGAACCGAAGAATCTCAAACCATTGCCACACCGTTACAATCGGTAAGTCCGGATATGTGAGCTTTTTTACTTCGCAAAGCCTGCGCTGAGAATGACATAATTACGTTACTCAAAACTATACTATTTAATTTTTACTCCTGTGCTCCAGCACTTTTGAGCAATTTCACCACAGTGGAATAACCCTTAAACTCAGCCAGCATTAAAGCTGTATAATTTCCCGGATTTTTGTGGTTTAGTTCTGCACCAGCAGCGATTAAAATCTTTACTGCATCAGCATAACCCCGATGTGCAGCCCACATTAAAGCAGTTGCGCCCGAATCATCCAGCAAGTTGACATCCGCACCTTTTTCGACTAATAATTGGACGATCGCCATATAACCGCGATCGCACGCCTTCATTAAAGCCGTTTTCCCCAAATCCGCCGGGATATTCGCATCAGCACCGCCGTCAAGCAAAGCCTTTACCGTCTCGGTATGTCCGTGAAAAGCCGCCAGCGTCAAAGCCGTCTCCCCAAAGTTTTTAGCATTCAGAAAATCAGCCGGATTTGAGTTTACTTTTTGCAGCAAAGCCGATACGATCGCACTATGACCGTGAACAGCCGCCACCAGTAAAGGCGTATCGCCCAACCGATTTCTCGAACCGACACTAGCACCTCGGTTTAAGAGCAATTCCACCACATCTTCGCAGCCTTCAACCACGGCAAAATTCAAAGCAGTTTCATCATCTTTATCCTTAGCGTTGATATCGGCACCAGCATCGAGTAAGATATGGGCGATCGGCAAATTTCCGCCAGCAGCAGCGGCCATCAAAGCCGTACCCCCATCTCCATTTTTCACATTCGCATCAGCACCCGCACCAAGCAAAGTTTGCACCACATCAGTATTGCCGGAATCCGCAGCCAAAGTTAAAGCAGTTTCGCCCTCTTTGTCGCGAATTTCGACATCAGCACCAGCAGCCAACAGCGCCTCGACAACAGCCAAATTTCCCGCCGTCGCAGCCAGCATCAAAGCAGTTTTGCTCTCTAGATTTTTAACATTAGCATCCGCCCCACACTTGAGCAAAATTCGCACAATTTCTGCGCTACCTTGACGGACAGCTAAAAAGAGCATAGAATTGTCAGCAACCGCACCCGCATCCACCAAAACTTTAACAACAGCTAGATGACCAGATAAAGCAGCTATTTTTAGAGCCGAATCTCCATCTTTATCTCGGACATTTACATCAGCATTAGCATCAAGTAAAAGCCGCACAACATTGATATCACCTTTCAGAGAAGCCGCCATCAAAGCCGTACTTCCATCATCATTTTTAGCATTAATATCAGCACCTGCAGCTAACAACAGCCGTGCAGAATCAGGCTGTTTGTGAGCCGCCGCCAGCATCAAAGCCGTCAGCCCAAAACGCCTGCTCGCTTGATTGACATTAGCGCCATTGTTTAGTAAGATACGCACGACTTCCGTATAGCCCTTTTGGGTCGCAAACATCAAAGCCGTCGTCCCCTCAGAGTCTTTGGCATTAGCGTCAACTCCCTTAGCGAGTAAAGCTTGGACGTGAATAATGTTGCCAGTCTTGGCGGCTTGAATCAATACAGCGTCTTGTTTAGTGGCAGCCATAATAGTCTCTCATACCGTATATTTTTACCGTCGCACGAGACGGCCTGACTGGTATGCTAAGTTTTATGAAGTATGTTTGCTAATCCTCAGAACACCATGAATCTCGAAATTCCTCAGTCAGTTAAAGTTTGGAGCCAATTCTTCCACCCAGTTTTAATGTGGGTATTGCTAGCAATCTCCTTGTATGCTTTGTATCTCGGCCTGCAAATCCGCCGTACCAGAAGTGCGGAAGGCGAAGTCAAAAAAGAGTTAATTAAGGGTAAATTCAACATCAAGCATCACCAAATGGGTTCTTTGCTGCTAGCCTTGATGGTAACGGGGGCAGTCGGCGGAATGGCCGTCACCTACATCAACAACGGCAAACTATTTGTCGGCCCGCACTTGCTAGCAGGATTGGGAATGACGGCAATAATTGCGATCGCCGCCTCGCTGACTCCTTTGATGCAAAAAGGCAATGATTTGGCCAGAAACACTCACATCTTTCTAAATGTTGTGCTCTTGGGTCTGTTTGGCTGGCAAGCGGTATCAGGCGTAGAAATCCTGCAAAGAATTATCAGCAAAATGTGATCGTTTGGGCAAGATTGCTAATTTAGGACTTACGCAAAGACTCTACTTGTAGGGTGCGCCTAGCGCACCTTACCCTTTGTGTTTGAAGGAATGTATAAGTCAGCCAATTAGTCTCAAGTTAACTTTCTCTTAGCAAAGATAAGAAAACTAATATGCCTTCTTTAAAAATACATCGCCAATATCAATCCGGCATCGAAAAAATTATAGCCTTGGACAACTCAGTGTTTGAGGCTATTGTGACTGCGTTGAGAAAAACAGTCCCTGCGTTGCCTCTTGATGATTTAGTCAGAAACGTAGAGTCAGAGGTAGAAAACACGAACCATGATGATTTAGTCAATATACTAGAGAGTATTATTCCTATATACGCTTTAAAGAAAACTTATACTTGGACAGTGGAAGAACTAGCAGACGAGCTTATTGCGGCTGTTGATGAATTTGAAGAACTCTCTAACTTATCAACAGAAGAAAAAGAGCGATTTTGTGAAAAGCTTAATGATTTGTTGATGCCGAATAGCTTTTTAGAATCGGCATCAAAAGCCAAAGATGTTTTAAAAGTATATTTGTTGCCTTCAGGAATTCCTGCTGATGACTTCCCGATTAAAAGCAAGGTAGAACTCGAAGCAGAGTTTAAGAAGTTCGCCGAAGAATGGCGCGTCGAAACGGGGATGCTATCATTAGTTACACAGAAATCCATGCACCAGGCTTATCAGAGAATTATCGGCATGGGACAGCCAGTTATCCCGTTGATTTTGCGTGACCTCGAACAAAAGCCAGACCATTGGTTTTGGGCGTTGAGGGCAATTACTGGTGACAATCCGGTAAAACCCGAACAGCGCGGCCGGATGAAGCAAATGGCCCAAGCCTGGATACAATGGGGAAAAGAACACGGTTATGAGTGGTAAGCTAGAGTACCGAAAAATATTGAGATTTCCTAACTTAGAGCTTACTGAATATCAAGTAACAAGTGAAGAAACAGTAGATTATAATTGTTTTGCTTTTGCTGCTGGAGAAGAGGAATGCAGATGGGACCCGGTAGACCCAGATGGGTACTGGCCGGATGGTGTTTCAAGAGAGTTAACGCTGGAAGCTTTTATCCAAGCTTATCAAACTATTGGATATGAACCTTGTGATAATCGTGACCTGGAACCGGAGTTTCAAAAAATAGCAATCTACACCTATAACGGCCAGCCACAGCACGCAGCCCGACAAGAAGAGGATGGTAAGTGGAAAAGCAAGCTAGGGGATTGGGAAGATATCGAACATGAATTAGAAGGGTTAGAAAATCCTAACTATTATGGGGTGGTTCAACAAATATTAAAGCGAGCGACAATCCCGCTCAATATTTCTTAGACGGTAATTAAAGTTTTAAAGAACGATCAGCCAAATGTGATGATTTGGGCAAGATTGCTAATTGCTAATTGCTTTGGGGCGATGAGCAATTAGCAATTTAATTGTCAGATTATCCTGAGCCTCCTTGTTATACAATAGACTGGCAATTTAAAGTTGTTGGGAAGTTCTCGGAATTAAACTCTCCGAAATGTCAAAATCTCTGTAATGTCAGTCAACATAATTCGATTAGCTTTAGCTTGATTATTCATTCGCGCCATCTGTGGGGTTTGATTTTGCTGAATTCTTCGACTTGAATAAGCCTTATCGTGAAGAATATAGCCAGCAGACTCCCACAAAGAGCGGATTATATCTGTAACCATTACAATTAAACCATTGGCTACATCCCGATAATTTGGAGAAATAACAGTGCAAAGAGTTCCAGTTTTTTGTGCGGTGGCACAATTTTTAGCAATTCTAGCGATTGCTATCTGCCAATCTTCTAAAGACATATTGGCTAAATCTTCCGACTTATTAGAATACTGTTGGGCAACCATCCCATAATAAGGAATGTCCATAACAATGTAATCGGGATTCTCAACCGGGAAGCTTTTTGTCAAATCATGTTGAATAATTAAATCTTTGTACTTCCCGCGTGGAGTCAGATCAAACATTTTTAATTTAAAATCATAAACGTGCTGACCCATCCACTCTTGACGAGCTTCATATACTCGCCAAGCCTGACCAGAGCCAGCCATTGGTGCAATTACTAAATCCCCTGGCTTGACGTAGTACCAGAAGCAGTTAGCATAAATTTCTCCAGGAATGTAACCTCTGTATTCCTCCAATTCTTCATCGATCCGACCATATTGAACCGTGCTAAAGTTCCAGTTGTCAGAAGGCTTGATAATAGGGCTAAATAGGGGTTCGCTATCTTTTTTATGTTCATTCCGAATAGCCCGTAGTATTCCGGTTGTGGATAAAGCTGTCTGCCTTTTAATGACTGCTTCAGTCCTCAAATCAGTTACAACAGCCTCAAATAGTTTTTGTGGAGTGCTTGCAAGTTCCTGGAATTTTGACAAATCATTTTTGGTAAAATTAAGATTTGATCGGATGCTTTTAGAAGTCTCCGAATCCAAATCAACCTTAACTGAATTTTGATTCTGTTTTTTTAAACCTCCTTCTCCGCTTTGATTTTTTTTGCTTAACATTTCTCCTAATCGACGTTCAATCCGAATCCGCAATTCAGTAGCGTCAAGCTGCACATCCTTACTTAATCTGAATTTTTTAGAGAGAGCTTCCAGCGCATTGACTTTTTGCCAAGCATCCTGAATTTCTTCGAGAGTTTTAGCTTTGCTTAATAATTCCGTCGCTGCTTTCAAAAATTGGACAACAACAGTTTCTTGATTGCCACTAACAATGGTGGGGATAATAGCAAATTCATGTTCAAATGAAGGCTCTTTCATTGATTGATTTCCTCCTGACTACCGATAACCACAGTTAGGACGATAGAAGATGAAGCCAGAACTGCTGGCTGTTGATTTAGTATCTCTTGCATGGGCTCGATTTTTTTCGTCAAAAAGTTTTTATGATGTCCTTGCATTTAAAACGGTATGTCTCCGTCCTCTGCCGATATTTCTTGGTGTGGTTGTTGTTCTTGCTGCTGTTGCTCTTGGTGTGGCTGCTGTTGTTGTTCTATCTGGTCTAATAACTCCTCAGTAGTAAGCTGAAAAGGCGATAAACGCATTCTGGCATTAACTACTGCTGAAGCACCAAATAGATCGACAAGTGCTTCACCAGGCCCAAAATTCTTGGTCATCGAAATTTGGGCATCTGCGGCTTTCTCCAATGCTCTCTGTGCTTCACTGGCTCGGTTATGCCGATGAATAATGCGAGTGTTTAAATTATTTAAGATATCATCAGGTATCTGAGCCGCGCTCTGAACAGCAATAGTAAAAGCAATTTGTCGGCTTCTGCCTTTACGAACTCCTTCACTAAGAACATTCCCTATTGCAGAGGAAAACTGCTTACTACCATTGAAGAGGTCTTGAGCTTCATCAATATGATGCAGGACTGGGAAAGTAATCTTGCGTTGCTCTTTGAGCTCGTAAACTCGTTTAAGCATATAGTTTAGGAATAAGCCATAGTCACGTCCTCCACCTGCCTGTCCTACACGGATAACTAATGCTTTTCCACCTTTTAATAGCTCAGTAGGATCAAACCATTTTGGTTTCTCAGGGGTTTGATCTTGACCAAATACAGCCGCACTCGGACTTGTGTCTCTAGCACCGTTAGAATTTGTCGTTGGACGGATTGGCAGTCCACCGTCAACCCAAGCCGGACGACGATTCCGGCGGAGCATTTTCTTTACCATTGCGTCATAGGTGGATCTCTGGCGTCCAGCAAAACGATCACCTGTATGAGCAGGCGGCTGCCAATTTCGATCATTGTTGCTAGTGACCCATCGGAAAAAGTCGCTTAGTGTCCAAATTGCTCTCTCGTTACCATTCTGCTCTGCCTGTCGCTCGTCGTCGAATTCTTCTAATAAAGTCTCGAATTCTTCACGAGAGTTAGTTTCATTAGGAGGATAGTACATTACTGCTGCCAGAACTGCTGGATCGAACTCTGAGGCTGGAATAGCAATTGGAGTACCTTGAAAGGCAGTTGATTCCTCTCCCAAGTAGTAAAAATCAGCATTAACTCCTTCAATCCAGGTTGTCTTTTGGTCTGTTTGACCATTTGGATTGAAAATGTTTATTGCATCTTGATTTGGTCTATCAATATGTTGATAATCAGGCTTGTGATCGTAAATAATAACTGCAAAGCCCATTTGTAATGCTGCGCGAATGTAATTGGCACAAGAATTAGTTTTTCCGCTCCCAGTTGAACCAGCAATCAAGCTTTGATAATAAAGAGTTCGTGGATTGACATAAATGCCAATGTTTGTATCGATAATTTGTCCAATTTGATATTTTTCCTCGACAGGAGGCAAGTTTAAGTATGTGATGATCTCATCTTCTTTTGCTTGTCTGGCAATAGATCCAATTTGGGGTCGCCGACGAACGCTACTTGGTGGGTCTTGAGTAATATCTTTAATCAGATTTACTTGATAAAAATAAACCTCTCGAACTACAACTTCACGAGCGTAGTTATTCTGCTCTAGCTGCTCAAAAGCATTAATTGTCGCGTTATCTTGTGGGCCAAGTGCCGAGCGATTCAAGTTGGCTTGTGGTCCAACAACTTGTCCAAAATAGTTCCTTTGGCTGGCGCGATCTTCAACGATTACAAAATCGTTGGCTGATAATTCTGGTTCGTTAAAAGTGTAGCCACAGATTAAACTTAAGTCAGAATTGATCGTGTCAGGAATTTGAATGAGTGTCATCGGTAGTTACCTTCATTTGTAATATCTACTCCCATACGGTAGTTATTGCGCTGGATTTCGCTAATAAAGGAGTGTTTAATTGCCTGGGAGTTGTTGCTTCCTCTGAGATGCCAATCAACCGTTTCCAGCAAAAGCGGGATTTCGTGGTTAATTGTTGGACTAGCATCTTGGCGCAATAAGCTGACTGCGTATGATAAGTCAGCTAGAGCGCATTCAAAGGCAAATGCTTTCTCAGCAGGACGATAAACGACCCGGACATACTGCCCAGGTAATGCACCAATCCAATTATTAATGCTTCTGTTATCTCTAAAGCGTCGTTGATACTGGCCTTGGATAGGACACAGGACGAATCCTTCTCCTCTTTCTAAACTCATGGCTGTCCACTTACTAATTGCCCATGAACTCCCCAAATCTTTGATTACACCAATAAAACGCTTCCCTGTTTGCATCATCTCAGAATAAAGTTCTCGTCCTGAATGCTGGGTAATCAGGTTTTGAGTAAAAATAGGTCCATCTAGTAGCACGATATCTTGCTTACACTTATCATCAATTGCGACTTTTCGTTCTTGGTGTTCTCGAAATGTAGTTGCCCAAGATCCTTTCGTCTGCCGAGCATTATCTAAGTCGTCGCATAAATTCCACAAGTCTTTATCATTCGCGGTAATCTTATCAGGTGTTGCATATTTAGCGTTTGTCCAAGTCAAAACAAACTCGGGTTTATGGCGATTCTGGCTTGTAATATATCCAACTCCAACAGCATAAAAAGATGTGGTCATTAAGTCAGTAATCGGTAAAATATCTGTAGAGTCAATTGCTGCAATTGCCCCACTCCTTAAATCTGCTGCGACTTCTTCATCGAAATTATTACCGTATGTATTGAAGTCAAATAAAAACTGAGTTTGAGTATTAGCCTGTTCCATGAATTGGCGTATCCGACGCTGCACAGATTCATCGGATTGGTGAAGATTTTGGGCAATACTTTCGTCAGCCGAAAAATCTAGGAAGAAGGTTTCTTGTACTCCACGTTGGTTAGCCAGAGCAGAATCGAAAATACCCTCATCAGGTTGTGTATTTCTATTAGTCATCAAGCATTATCTCCCATAGAGATTAAACCTATTCGTTCCCCTCATTAAGTCTGTTATTCAACTGCTGATAAATTACATCTAACCACACCGGAATTACAGGCTGACCTTTATCTAGGGATACGATCGCCCTCGACTTATCCAACTCTACCAGATCGAGCGATCGCCATGAATGAATTCCACCACAGCATAAACCGCCACGGCGAAACCGGATTCGTAAACTCTGGTTCCTTCTCCCTCAATGGACAAAACTCTGTCATCACTGACAAAGAATTTGTTACTGTACAAATTAAAAAAGGCGGCACCCAGATTTGAACTGGGGGTGGAGGTTTTGCAGACCTCTGCCTTACCACTTGGCTATGCCGCCGTCACGTCTGAAATTTGACGTTTTCTTATAGTACACCAAATCTCGAAAATTTTAACATACCTGTCAAAAATTTCGTGAAGCGCAGCTATCCCGATCGCGCGTGGGTTCCCCAAGGGTAGGGAATCGCCCTTTTTTCCCATATCCCCAAAACCCTTGTGGGAAGGTACTCTAGAACTATAGCAACGACCCGCAACACCAGCCATGACACCCGATTCTCCCCTACTCGTCGCCCAAATCACGGACACTCACTTGTTTGCAGAGCTCGATCGAGAATGGAAAGGCCTCTCAACAACCCGCACCCTCCAAGCAGTTCTTGATCGCTTGCAACAGATACAGCCGCCGCCCGACTTACTCCTACTCACAGGCGACTTGTCCCAAGACGAAACACCCGAATCCTACCAGCGCCTCGTCTCTCTCATCGCCCCCATCGGAATTCCCGCCTACTGGATACCTGGGAACCACGATAACATCCCAGTCATGGCAGAAATCTTAAATCAGTCGCCTCTTTCCCCAGAAAAATCATGGATGCTAGGAAACTGGCAATTTCTATTACTTTCGAGTGTCGAAGCCGGATGCGACGGCGGGCGGCTTTCCCCAGAAAGCTTGCATTGGCTCGACTCTCAACTGCAACAAACGGGCGATCGACCTGTTATGATTGCCTTGCACCATCATCCGCTGCCGATCGACTCTGAAATAATGGATGGAATGATGCTGCACAATGCCGATGAATTTTTGGCAATTGTCGATCGATATCCTCAAATCAAAATCGTTCTTTGTGGCCACATTCACCAAGAATTTCAACAACAGCGGGGGTCAGTTACCTACTTGGGGACACCCAGCACCTGCATCCAACTTTTACCCAAAAGCCATCCGATTATCCTTGACGAAATCCCCCCAGGATTTAGATTGCTTGAATTGGCGATCGACGGTACTTGGAAAACCAGAGTTGAACGAGTTGCAGAAGGATCGCTACCTTTTTAATAATTTTCGATAGCCTGAAAATAATTATTATCAAATTTACATTCTGTTGTCAATCCATCAACAGATAGATTGTGGTGAGCAACCCCATCTATTATGATATTTATTAGCGATAGATTGCAGACCTACGTAAACTAGCAAGCTACGAACAAAAATCTATCTGGGAACATTACAAAATAGGAAAAACTAAATTTATGTCTGAACTAAATGGGGTGATGATGCAGTATTTCCACTGGTACACCCCCGCTGACGGGAACCTGTGGAATCAGCTAGCGAAATCTGCAAAAGATTTAGCCAAAATAGGCGTTACATCCCTGTGGTTGCCGCCAGCCTATAAAGGAACGGGCGGCGGTATGGATGTGGGTTACGGCGTCTACGACTTATTCGATTTAGGCGAGTTCGACCAAAAAGGGTCGGTACGCACGAAATACGGCACAAAAGATGAGTATTTAGCCGCGATTAAAGCTGCACAAGATGCTGGAATTCGGATTTATGCCGATGTTGTCTTCAACCACAAATTAGGTGCGGATGCCGAAGAAGAAGCCGAAGCCACACCCTTCAATCCCGACAACCGAAACGACACCGTAGGCGAATATCAAAAAATCAAAGCTTGGACGCATTTTACCTTCCCCGGCCGCGACAAAAAATATTCCAGCATGGAGTGGCATTGGTGGCATTTTGACGCCATTGATTACAACGTTTACAACACAGAAACCCATGCCGTTTACCTGCTCAAAGGTAAAGAATTCGATCGAGGAGTAGACTTAGAAAAAGGCAATTATGACTACCTAATGGGTTGCGATTTAGATATGGACAACCCAGAAGTCACCGGGGAATTAAAATACTGGGGTGAGTGGTATGTCGATACAACAAACGTTGATGGCTTTCGCTTCGATGCCGTCAAACACGTATCAGCAGAATTTTTCCAAGAATGGTTGGAACACGTCCGCCACTATGCCCAACGCGACCTATTTGCCGTCGGCGAATATTGGTCTTACGAAGTGGAAGCTTTGCACAGCTTCATTACAGCAACCGATGGTAAAGTCACCTTATTTGACGCACCCCTCCACTACAACTTCCACGCTGCTAGCAAGGCCGGCAATAACTACGACTTGCGAACAATTTTTGATAACACCCTCGTCCAACAACAACCAACCCTCGCCGTTACCTTGGTTGACAACCACGATTCGCAACCCTTACAATCCCTAGAATCAGTTGTCGAGGCTTGGTTTAAACCCCTTGCCTACGCTTTAATCCTGCTGCGGCGCGAAGGATATCCTTGCATTTTCTACCCCGATTATTACGGCGAGCACTATAAGGATACAGGAAACGATGGCAACGAATACGAGATTTGGTTAGACAAACATCAGTTTATTCTCGATAAATTCTTGTTAGCCCGCCAAACTTATTCCTACGGCAATCAGTACGATTACTTCGACCACGCCAACACTATTGGCTGGACGCGACTCGGAAATGAAGAACATCCGGGCGGCATGGCTGTGGTACTCAGTAACGGAGGCGATGGCACCAAGTTTATGGAAGTCGGACAACCGAATCGAACTTATATTGACATCACCGAACACATCAAAGAACCAATCACAACTAATGACGATGGTTGGGCTGATTTTCGGTGTAACGCCGGTTCTGTTTCGGTCTGGGTGCCACAGCCCTAAGAACAGCGTTAAAATTGACGTACTCCTCTGCCTAAAGTAGGGTGTGCACTGCACACCTTACCGCTATAATTAGTACATTAAACCACTTTTTACTTTCATGATTTTGAGGAAAAAAACTTGTTTGTAGTGAGGACTAAAGTCTTCTCTCTAGTATTATTTTTATGCTCTGCGATCGCGCAAAAAATTATTTATATAAAAAAATATGAAACTTTCAGCAAAAGTTGCCGTTATTACCGGCGGTGGGTCGGGAATAGGTCGTGCAGCAGCAATTTTAATGGCTAAGGAAGGCGCAAAAGTTGCTATTATCGATCGCATTTTAGACACGGGGCAAGAAACCGTCCGCAAGTTGGTCAATGAAGGAGGATGCGGGCTGGCTATTGCCGCCGATGTGGCAGATTCTCAGCAAATGCAACAGGCATTTCAAACAATTTTTGACAAATATCAAAGGATTGATATTGTGTTGGCAAACGCGGGTATTAACGGCGTATGGTCGCCGATAGAAGAGATAGAACCAGAGGAGTGGGATCGGACAATTAATACCAACCTCAGAGGAACATTTTTGACTGTCAAATATGCTGTTCCTTATCTAAAAAAACAAGGAGGTTCCATCGTTATTACATCATCGATTAATGGCACCAGAAGTTTCAGGAAAGTGGGGGCCACAGCTTACGCTTCCAGCAAAGCTGCCCAAGTAGCTTTAGCAAAAATGCTGGCGCTAGAACTTGCTCCCAGCCAAATCCGAGTCAATGTTATCTGTCCGGGTGGGGTGCTGACTGCGATTGAGGAAAGTACCACTAAGCGCCATCTTGATCGCATTCCAGTCGCGCCTGATTCGATTCAAGATATGATTCCTTTGACTGATAATACGGCCGGTTCTACTGAAGAAGTCGCCCAGTTAGTTTTATTTCTGGTATCAGATGCGTCCAGCTTTATCACAGGTACAGAAGTCTGGATTGATGGTGGCGGTTCTTTGATTTAAAATCTCAATATATTATATCAATTTCCGTTGCACCGGAATGATAGCAACTCTGGACACTGCAGTGCCTTTTCCTGATAGTGTCTAATGACTAATATCAAATTTGTTATAATCGGAATTATTCCTATCTCTCTTCTCGACCTCTGCGTAAATGGGCGTCAATCTCTTGTCATCTTCGGTGAAGAAGAAATTATCTTTTTTTGACTGCAGATACAGACAGATTAACACAGATTAACGCAGATGAATTAAATCGATTCCGGTTGCACCATCTGTGATTGTTGACTATTGGCTGGATTTTACTATTCCGATGCTACCGAAATTGATATAACTCTCCTGTTTTTTACAGCACTTTGCAATGTTTGTGGCAGCCACTTATCGTACTGAGGATAAACAGGCAAACGCTGCACAAGTTGCCATCCCGATGCTGCTAAAGTTTTTGTTAAAGTTTGGTGTTGCAAGTGAGGATAATCGGGATTAACTTCATCCCGTGGCCCAATTCCTCCTAAATCTGTAGCACCTGCTTCTACACAAGCAAGTAATATGTCTGGCTGTGCAACTAAATTGGGCGGAATTTGTAGGGCAATTTCATCAGGTAAAATGCTGCGGGCGATCGCAATTACTTCGGGCATTTTTGTAGAATCAAAAACTTCACCGTCCCAAATTTGCTGATTTCCCGGACTGTAGGGCTGGAGGATAACTTCTTGAATGTGATTGTAACGCGAATGAATCAGGGCGATCGCCTCTAATGTCTCAATCCAATCGACTTCACTTTCGCCAATTCCCAGCAGCAAACCAGTTGTGAACGGAATCTTTAATTTCCCAGCCCATTCTAACTGTTGCAGCCGCAGCGCCGGCACTTTACTCGGTGCGTGTCGGTGAACCGTTTGTAACAAATCTGGGGCAAGCTGTTCTAGCATCAGCCCCATCGATACATTTACCTCTTTTAACTGTGCCATCTCCTCAAAGCTGAGCGGCCCCACATTAGTATGCGGCAAAAATCCCAGAGCAAGTGCCAGTTCGCACAAATCGTAAATCCGCTGCAACCAAGCTTTTCGCCGTTTACTTTGAGGATGTACCTCGCCGCTGAGGATGAGAATTTCAATTACACCTTGAGTTTGCAGCAAGTTGAGCTGTTTTTCGGCTTCTGGTAGCGTCAGCCAAGGACTTTGCAGGGGTTCGGCCCGAAAATTGCAATAGGTGCAGCGGTTAAAACACTCGTAAGTGGGAACCAGAGTATAAGCAGGGCTGTAGGTGACTGTGCGGGACATTTCTTGGGATTTTTATCGATCGGACTTGTGCAACAACATATATCTGTTATCTGTGCAGTGCGAGTTTTGCGGTTGGCGATCGCAACCCTTCATCTATCTTAACACGGACGCCTGTCCCGAATCTCGTTGCCCAGGTAGATTATGAGTATTCTTCATTTGTGGGCGATCGCCCACAAATTACGCCTTCTGCTTTTAAACTCCCGATACAGCAAGCCTTCTGGCTTTGAATAAGCATAATCTATGTTAAGTATAAGAAAATCTGTGCTTAGAAGGCCTTTACAAACTGAAATAAAAGCTTTATGTTTATTTACATGGCGGAACACAAAGCCGTCACGAACATTGAAAACCAAATAAAGCAATCATAAACAAATGACAACAACCTTACAGCAGCGCGAAAGCGCCAACCTGTGGGACCAGTTTTGCAACTGGGTCACCAGCACCGAAAA